>JABJKH010000012.1 GCA_018660465.1 Rhodospirillaceae bacterium | reverse complement strand
CCTTCAAGCCATTCCAGGAAGGCGCCACCAGCGGTCGACATATAAGAGAAATCATTTTCCGTGCCGGCATTGGCCAGTGCCGCAACGGTATCGCCGCCGCCTGCGACACTAAGTAATATCCCAGCTTTCGTCAGTCGGGCGGCTTCTTGAGCGACAGCGTTGGTGCCGACATCAAAGGGTGAGATTTCAAACGCACCCATGGGGCCGTTCCAAACCAAGGTCTTGCAGTCGTTCAAAATATTTTTCAATGCGGCAATGGATTCGGGGCCGATGTCGAGGATCATGGCGTCTTCTGGGATGGCATCGAGTGCCGAAACTTCACTCGCCGCTCCTTCCTTAAATTCACGGGCGACGACGGCATCCGTTGGCAGCACCACCTGGCACGATGTTTTAGCGGCGGCAGCAAGAATATCCCGCGCCGCATCGGCCATATCATGTTCGCAAAGTGATTTTCCCACATTGATGCCTTGAGCGTACAAGAATGTATTGGCCATCGCACCACCGATAATTAAGAAATCAACTTTGCTGGCGAGATTGCCTAGGACTTTCATCTTCGATGAAATTTTGGCACCTCCGACAAGGGCTGCGACAGGAGGAGTTGGATTTTCAAGAGCATTAGAGAGGGCTTCCAATTCGGTCTGCATCAGACGGCCGGCAGCAGCCGGAAGTAGCCGTGCCAGCGCTTCGGTTGATGCATGGGCGCGGTGCGCGCAGGAGAAAGCATCACTGACGTAAGCATCGCCAAGGGCTGCGAGTTCAGCGGCGAAGCCAGGGTCATTTTTTTCTTCTTCCGCGTGAAAGCGAAGGTTCTCCAGCAGGACGATCTCTCCCGGTTTCATTTTGGAGACGACTTCTTTTGCATTGGGGCCAACGCAATCATTTGCGAATGCAACGGGCCTCTCCCCTAGGGCTTTGCCAAGGCCTTGGGCGACGGGCTTTAAACTCATGGCCTCTACTCGTTGGCCCTTTGGGCGGCCAAAATGGGAAATGACGACGACGCCAAATCCCTTTTCTGCCAGTTCCAATAGGGTCGGGACGGTTCGGTCAATTCGGGTTGAATCCGTAATAACCCCGTCTTTCATGGGCACGTTAAGGTCGGCACGAACAAGAACGCGCGAGGTGCTGCTGTCTAAATCATCGATGGTTTTATATTGAGCCATTGGGAGGTGCTTTTGTTGAGATTGAGGAATTCGGATTGGTAAAGCCGAGGGGCCAAAAAGTAAAGAGATGCCAAGTGTGAAAAGTAACCAAGTGTGAAAAGTAAAGAGGCGTCAGGTGTGCAGGCCCTGGGAAGACTACACATGAAGCCGCCTAGACGGCGACCCTGACGCCTCTTCATGGAGCCGGCCCGGCTCCGTGCACATTTAACGGTTCAATCACCCCCCCTTCCTTCGGCGTACCCTGGGCAGAGAACAGCCAAGGTCGGGGCGGCTTTTGGTCCGCTTCTCGGGCGTTCGTTGGCGGAACGCCTGAGTTAACGGCGCATCGATACGAAAAAACCCCTTACCACATAAGCGACGGATCAATGGGACGGACGTCCCAGAATAACAAAGGTCATGGTTCGAAAACCGATCCCCCCTATTCCCCTACGATCCTCTTGAGAACAACCGAAGCCGTTCCCTCAAGTTCCGTAACTTTACGACCCGCCTCGCACAGGCGCGAGGCCTTCGCGGCGACTCTTTCGAACCGCCAACCCAAGAACAATATTGCGTAAAACGCTCTATCGTCCCCGGGGCTACAGCGCCCCACACCGACCATACGCCCCGAAGGGTTTTTGGTTGAGGCAGGAAGCCGCTGCTTCGACGCTTCCGCGTACCTGATCATGATGAAAAGGAAGGGTTCAGCGTTCAATATTAAATTTAACGGGAACTCAATTTTCTTGTGTATAAAATCTTTACCTGTGCACATTCGGTCCACACATTATCCACAAAACAGCGCACAATAAAAATTTTTATTGTTAAAATTCAACAGGTTGCAATAATCAACAATGAAATCTGGTCGATTAGGCTCGAAATAATTTTTGGACTTAAAGCACTAATTTTTGGTTTAGAAATTGGCTATCCGACATTCAAAATTCTATGACCGCAGGAGGGCAGATAATTCTGACTATCAAGGCATGCCTATTGTACATTTGCAGACCGTATTTCCAGGAAATTAACGTATAATTCTAGCAGCTAAACTTAAATCAACACAAAGATGGTATATTGTATACCAGAAGCGGTGCTATTGACTTGAAAACATTGACAGTTTAAAGATTCAGGTAGCACGTAATTAAGAATTATCCGCGTCTTTTGTTGGCGTGGTCATAATCAATAATTGGGCTTCGAGGGGACCTATCATGGCAAGCGGAAATCGGCCACTGTCGCCGCACCTTCAAGTTTATCGACCTCAAATCACATCAATACTCTCTATTCTCCATCGAATGACAGGTGTCGCGTTAGCAGCGGGTGCAGTGTTGTTGACCTACTGGCTGACCTCTGCGGCCTATGGCGCAGATCAGTTTGAACGCGCGCAGGCCTTCATGGGGTCATCGTTTGGGCGGCTGATTTTGCTCGGTGTGACGGTGTCGTTTTTTTATCATATGGCGAACGGAATTCGCCACCTGGCCTGGGATGTGGGCTGGGGTTACGAATTGCCAAAATTGCGCGCCACGGGCTATTTAGTGGTTCTTGTAACCATTGGACTGACGCTTTGGGTTTGGTTCTCCGCGTACTCGATGCGCGGTTAAGGGGGGCTTGATAACAATGGAAATGCGTTCAACTCTCGGCCGCGTTCGGGGTCTTGGTTCGACCGGAGACGGCAGTCATCACTGGTGGATTCAGCGGCTTACAGCAGTTGCCTTAATCCCACTGGGGATTTGGTTCATTTTCGCGGCGTTAAGCTTCGTCGGTACTGATTATGCTCAGTTCAAGGCGTGGGCGGGCCATCATGGAAATGCTCTGTTGTTGGTTCTCTTTATAATTACTGCATTTCACCATGCACAATTAGGCATGCAGGTTGTGATTGAGGACTATATCCATGGCGAAGCCGTCAAGATCACCAGCATTCTTCTCATCAAATTCGTGAGCTTCATGTTCGCGGTTTCCTGCATCCTTGCCGTTTTGCGGCTCTACTTCGGAGGCTGATCCGCTATGGCGAAAGCATACGAAATTATTGAACACGAATATGACGTTGTCGTTGTCGGCGCAGGCGGGGCTGGCCTTCGGGCAACGTTGGGTATGGGTGCCGCTGGTTTAAAAACCGCGTGTATCACCAAGGTCTTCCCGACCCGAAGCCACACAGTGGCAGCCCAAGGTGGCATTAGTGCTGCGTTGGGGAACTTGGAAGAAGACCGCTGGCAGTGGCATATGTATGACACGGTTAAGGGCTCCGATTGGCTCGGCGACCAAGACGCCATCGAATATCTCTGCCGTGAAGCCATCCCGTCGGTGATTGAACTGGAACATTTCGGCGTGCCTTTTTCCAGGACTCCAGAAGGTAAAATCTATCAGCGTCCCTTCGGCGGGCAAACCCGGAACTTTGGCGAGGCCCCGGTCCAGCGCGCGTGTGCGGCTGCGGACCGGACCGGCCACGCAATCTTGCATACGCTCTATCAGCAGTGCCTCAAGCACGAAGCCGAATTCTTCGTTGAATACTTCGCCATTGACCTGATCATGGATGACGAAGGCGCTTGCAGGGGCGTCGTCGCTTGGAACTTGGATGATGGCACGCTGCATCTGTTTAGGGCACATGAAACTGTGCTGGCAACAGGCGGTTACGGACGATCCTATTTCTCCTGCACATCGGCACATACGTGTACCGGCGACGGCAACGGCATGGTCACACGGGCCGGTTTGCCTTTGCAGGACATGGAATTTGTTCAATTCCATCCCACCGGTATTTACGGTGCGGGCATGCTGATTACGGAAGGCGCCCGTGGTGAGGGTGGTTACCTGACTAATTCGGATGGCGAACGCTTCATGGAACGCTACGCCCCATCAGCTAAAGACCTGGCATCCCGTGACGTGGTCAGTCGGGCCATGACCATGGAAATTCGCGAGGGCAGAGGTGTTGGCGCAGAGAATGACCATATTTATCTCCACCTCGAGCATCTGGGCGCGGATACCCTGCAGCTTCGACTGCCGGGCATTTCTGAGACTTCAAAAATCTTTGCCAACGTAGATACCAGTAAGGAGCCAATTCCGGTTCTGCCGACGGTGCACTACAACATGGGCGGCATCCCGACGAACTTGCACGGCGAAGTGTTGCGCCCGACCGCAGATGACCCGGACCAAGTTTGCCCTGGCCTGATGGCAATCGGCGAAGCGGCGTGTGTTTCGGTGCACGGCGGCAATCGTCTTGGTACCAATTCCCTGCTTGATCTCATCGTCTTTGGCCGTGCTGCGGCCTACAAGGCAGCGGAAGTTGTTAAAGCAGGCTCAACGCATAAGTCACTGCCTGCAGATGCGTCTGATTATGCGATAGGCCGTTTGGATAAGATGCGGAATGCAAAAGGGGAACGCTTGGTTTCAGATGTCCGGGATGAAATGCAGCGCGTCATGCAGAACGATTGCGCCGTCTTCCGGACGAACGACTCCTTGGCCGAGGGCGTTGGGAAGATCAACAAGGCTGCTGAAGGCGTCGCCGACGTAAAGGTTAACGACCACTCGATGGTTTGGAACTCTGATCTGGCCGAAGCCCTTGAGTTGGAGAACCTGATGGTTTGCGCCCAGATGACAATGATTTCAGCCGAAGCGCGCCAGGAAAGTCGCGGTGCACACGCGCATGAGGATTATCCTGACCGGGACGATGAGAATTGGATGAAACATACAGTTTCGCATATCGATGGCAGCGGTAACGTCAGTCTTTCGTATCGGCCGGTGCACACTTACACACTGACGGATGAGGTCGAATACGTCGAACCTCGTGCGCGCGTTTACTAGATAACTGATAGGAAAGAGTAGGGCTCATGGTTGAATTTACGCTCCCCGCGAATTCCAAGATCGTTGATGGGAAGTCTCATAAGGCCGACGCCGGTGCCAAGAACGTAAAAACGTTTAAGGTCTATCGTTACGAGCCAGAAGACGAAAAGAACCCGCACGTGGATACGTTCGAAGTCGACATGGATAAATGTGGGCCGATGGTTCTGGACGCACTAATTAAAATTAAGGATGAGATTGATTCGACAGTGACATTCCGCCGCTCTTGTCGTGAGGGCGTGTGCGGTTCGTGCGCAATGAATATTGATGGCACCAACACACTCGCGTGTACCAAACCAATCTCAGAAGTATCAGGAGACGTCAAAATCTATCCGCTGCCACACATGCCGGTGGTTAAGGATTTGGTGCCGGACTTGTCGATCCCCTATGCCCAATATGCATCAATTGAGCCCTGGCTTAAGTCGTCGACGCCGCCACCAACCAAAGAGCGCAAACAAAGTCCCCAAGAGCGCGAAAAGTTAGACGGCCTCTGGGAGTGCATACTTTGTTTCTGCTGTCAGACCAGTTGCCCAAGTTATTGGTGGAACGGGGATCGTTATTTAGGTCCTGCGGTGTTGTTGCAGTCCTATCGCTGGATGGCGGATTCTCGGGACGAAGCAGCTGGTGAACGCTTGGATGATATTGATGATCCGTTCAAACTGTACCGTTGCCACACGATCATGAACTGCACCAACACTTGTCCCAAGAGTCTTAACCCCGGTCAGGCGATTGGCGAGATCAAGGCCGATCTAGCCAAACGAAAGTAGCCGGTTCAGTCGAGATCGATGTCGCCATCGATATCTTGCGAGAGGCCGAGGCTCTCAATCGTCAGAGTGACCCGCGCCTTAACAGTTTCATCGCCCTTCAGGCGGCCGTCTTCGATAGCGCCCCTAATGGCGGTTTCAATTTCGCGTTGCGACGTGATGCCGACGTTTTTAAGGAACTTGCGAATCTGCATGTTAAAAACTTCTTCATCCATTGCTATCTCCCTGCGCAATTTCAGCGCGATTAGGTGTTTTTCCTTGGTGCTACTATTGGGGACTCCGGAATTGTTCGTCAATAGGAAACGGTTGGTGGCCAGTTGCCATGTCTGACGGTCCTATACAGGTCTATCGGAAATTGCTCGAAAGCGGCGAAATTCATCCTGACCCGAATCAGGCACTGGCCGCTGAGAAACTCCAGACCCTGCACATGACACTCCAGCATTACGCCCCGCAAATGGGTGTGACCGGTTGGAAAGCACGGCTTTCGTTGGGCCGGAAGCGGGAAGAGCCGCCACTCGGGCTTTACATGTATGGCGGTGTCGGGCGCGGTAAATCGATGCTGATGGAGATGTTCTACAACACCTCGACCATTAAGCAGAAACAGCACATTCACTTCCACGTATTTATGAAGGAAGTCCACGAACGCCTCCATAATTTTCGCGAAGCGGCGAAGGCGGGCAAGGTTTCACCCAAAAAAGATCCTCTGGCAGCACTCGCTAGAATTATCGCTGACCAAGCCTGGTTGTTGTGCTTCGATGAGATGCAGATCACCGATATTGCGGACGCGATGATTCTTGGGCGGTTATTCGAAGTTTTGTTTGAGGAAGGTGTGGTGATCGTAACCACATCCAATCGCCCGCCAAGCGACCTATACAAAGACGGCCTACAGCGTGAAAAGTTTATTCCGTTCATCAAATTATTTGAAGAAAAACTGGATATTCTAGAACTTGATGGGCCGGTTGATCACCGCCTGGCGCGGCTGCGATCTATGAAGTCTTTTATTACGCCGGTCAACGATACGACAGACCTTGAACTCAAAAGAAATTTTGACAATCTAACCACGGGCGTTACCCCGACACCGGCGAATGTTCCAGTGAAGGGTCGCCAAGTCCATATTCCCTTAGCCGCCGAAGGTGTCGCTTTTGCATCCTTTGATGATTTATGTGATCTGCCCTTGGGGGCGTCTGATTATCTAAAAATTGCAGAACTATTTCACACGGTGATTATCTCCAGAATTCCAAAATTGGGGCCCAATAACCGAGACGCGGCTAAGCGATTTGTCACGATGATTGATGCGTTTTATGAAGCGAAAACAAATTTGGTTTGTTCTGCTGAGACACCCCCTCAGGAAATCTATACAGAAGGCGATGGTGCATTTGAATTTGACCGCACGGTATCTCGCCTGATGGAGATGCAGGCAGACGATTATATTGCCGCACCGCACCGTTCATAATCAACGTTATTTAATTCGTACCCAAACATCAATTTTCCGTTATAGTGCTTAAGGTTAGACGGGACTTGCTCTTGCCGAGGGTTGTAAATACCGTTACTAACCAAACATAGGTTCTATGGGTAGGCGTGATTACCGGAGTCTCACGCACTTGGAAAATTCAAATAAGGGATGGATTAATGGCACGGAATAAAATTGCGTTGATCGGGGCAGGGAATATTGGCGGGACACTCGCACACCTTGCAGGCCTGAAAGAACTCGGGGACATTGTCCTTTTTGATATCGTTGATGGCATTCCCCAGGGCAAAGCTTTGGACTTGGCGGAATCGTCTCCGGTTGAAGGCTTTAACTCCAAACTTCGAGGGGCAAAATCCTATAGCGCAATTAGGGGTGCCGATGTGGTTATTGTAACCGCTGGCGTTGCCCGCAAACCCGGCATGAGCCGCGATGACCTCTTGGGCATCAACACCAGCGTCATGCAGTCTGTTGGCGAAGGCATCAAACAAAACTGCCCGAACGCTTTTGTGATCTGCATCACCAATCCTTTGGATGCGATGGTCTTGGTTTTACGCAATGCATCCGGTCTTCCTCATAACAAAGTTGTCGGGATGGCGGGTATATTGGATTCGGCGCGCTTCCGTTATTTCTTGGCAGAAGAATTCAAGGTTTCGGTCGAAGACGTGACGGCATTTGTGCTGGGCGGCCACGGGGACACCATGGTTCCGCTGCCGCGCTATTCGACAGTCGCAGGCATTCCGCTGCCTGATCTGGTCAAGATGAAATGGACGACGCAGAAAAAACTCGATGAAATTGTTCAGCGTACCCGGGACGGCGGTGCTGAAATCGTCAAGTTGCTGAAGACGGGTTCGGCATTCTATGCGCCCGCCAGTTCTGCCATCCAAATGGCGGAAGCTTATTTGAAAGATAAAAAACGCGTCTTACCGTGTGCGGCCTATTTGAAAGGACAATACGGTGTGAAAGACATGTACGTCGGCGTGCCATGTGTGATTGGCGCAAAAGGCGTTGAAAGAATTGTCGAGATAAAATTGGATCCGGCGGAAAAGGCAGAATTTAATGGATCAGTTCGCGCCGTCAAAGGGCTGATTAGGGCAATTGATCGTCTCATAGCCAAATCCAAAAAAGCTGCGGCAAATGCGGTAAAAAAAGCCCCAGCGAAAAAGAAAGCCCCGGCTAAGAAGGCGGCGGCAAAAAAGGCCCCGGCTAAAAAGAAAGCTCCGGCCAAAAAGAAGGCACCAGCGAAAAAGAAGGCTCCGGTGAAAAAAGCCGCTGCTAAAAAAGCACCCGCAAAACGGAAAGCCCCCGCTAAAAGAAGAGCGGCCAAAAAAAAGTAGATCAATTAAGATAAAAAAAGCCGCCTGAGTTGGGCGGCGCTCGGGAGGTAAAAAATGAATATTCACGAGTATCAAGCCAAGCAACTGCTGGCTAAGTACGGCGTCGCAGTCCCCAAAGGGGGCGTCGCCTATACCGTCGGTGAGGCAGAACAAATTGCCAAAGAACTCGGTGGTCCGGTCTGGGTCGTTAAGGCGCAGATTCATGCAGGGGGTCGCGGCAAAGGCGGCGGCGTCAAAGTTGTGAAGTCTTTGGACGATGTCAAAAATGCTGCTGATACAATCCTCGGCATGCAACTTGTGACCCATCAAACGGGTCCAGTCGGCAAAGAAGTCAAAAGGGTTTATATCGAAGACGGCTGTGATATTGCCCGTGAACTTTATCTCAGTGTCCTGATTGACCGTGCGACCTCTCGGATCACCATCATGGCCTCGACCGAAGGCGGTATGGATATTGAGGAAGTCGCCGAGAAGACACCGGAAAAAATTATCAAAGTCTCGATTGATCCGGTAACGGGAATATCCGGTTTTCATGCGCGCCAACTTGCATTTGGTTTGGGCCTCGAAGGAACCCAGGTTAGAAGCGGCGTTAAATTGATCACCAGCATCTATAATGCGTTCGTTGATCTGGATGCGTCTTTGGTGGAGGTCAATCCGTTGGTTGTCACCGGCGCTGGCGATGTCATGGCCCTGGATGCCAAGATGAACTTCGATGACAACGCCCTGTTCCGACATAAAGATGTCGAAGAACTCCGCGACGAAGACGAAGAAGACCCAGCGGAATTAGAAGCCGCCCGTCACGAACTCAACTACATCAGGCTCGACGGGGAAATCGGCTGCATGGTCAATGGCGCAGGTTTGGCTATGGCAACCATGGATATCATCAAGTTGCATGGCAGCGACCCGGCGAACTTCTTGGATGTCGGTGGCGGCGCAACGAAAGAACGCGTCACGACGGCGTTTAAGATCATCCTCGGCGATGACAAGGTCAAAGGCATTCTGGTTAATATCTTCGGCGGTATCATGCGCTGCGACATCATCGCCGAAGGCGTGGTCGCGGCGGCGAAGGAAGTCAGCATTGCAGTGCCGCTGGTTGTCAGGCTGGAAGGCACGAACGTAGAACTTGGCAAAGAAATTCTGGCAAAATCTGGTTTGGCAATCATTCCTGCCGATGATTTGGATGACGCAGCGAAGAAAGTCGTTGCTGCAGTGAAGGAGGCCGCATAATGGCATGTTTAATTGGGAACGATACCAAGGTCATCTGCCAGGGTTTTACTGGCGCGCAAGGAACCTTTCACTCGGAGCAAGCAATTGCTTACGGCACCAATATGGTTGGCGGGGTAACGCCTGGTAAGGGCGGCTCGACCCACCTAGATTTGCCGGTCTTCGATACGGTCGGTGAGGCAGTCGAGAAGACGGGGGCTAACGCAACTGTCATTTACGTGCCACCGCCCTTCGCAGCCGATGCAATTTTAGAAGCCATTGACGCTGAATTGCCGCTGGTCGTGTGCATCACCGAAGGTGTTCCCGTTCGCGATATGGTAACAGTGAAGCGTGCGCTTGAAGGCACCAGCACCCGTCTTGTGGGTCCGAACTGCCCTGGTGTAATTACGCCGGGTCAATGCAAGATCGGCATTATGCCGGGTCATATTCATACGCCGGGCTCGGTCGGAATTGTTTCGCGTTCAGGCACGCTGACCTATGAAGCCGTCCACCAGACAACGGTTGAAGGTATGGGCCAGACCACGTGCATCGGAATTGGTGGCGATCCTATTAATGGAACGAACTTCATCGATTGTTTGGATATGTTCCTGGCTGATGATGACACTGAATCCATTGTTATGATTGGTGAGATTGGGGGCACTGCGGAAGAAGAAGCTGCGGAGTTCCTGAAAGCAAATAAAGTGAAAAAGCCTGTGGTTGGATTTATCGCTGGGGTCACGGCACCACCGGGCCGCCGCATGGGCCATGCGGGTGCTATTATTTCTGGCGGTAAGGGAACCGCTGGCGATAAGATTGAAGCGATGAAGAGTGCGGGAATTTTTGTTTCCGACTCACCTGCGGGTCTCGGCAAAACCATGGTTAAAGCGTTGGGTGGGTGAGACATAACCCGTCGTAAACTGGGTAGTAAACTAAAATAAGAAAAAGGGCGGCGACCCTTTGCGCCGCTGTAGGGCAGTACAATGGCATCGTCGTTCGATTCAATTCTAAACGGAACCAACGCAACCTATATTGCGGAACTTTATTCTCGGTATCTGGAAGACAACAATTCGGTGGACGCCAGTTGGGCTGAAGTCTTCGAGGGATTTGACGACGAAAATCGGGCCGTCATGGACGAACTGCAGGGCGCCAGCTGGGCTCCTTCAGGAAACAAAGTCATCGGCCATGCCGATGAAGATGATGCGCCTGTAAAAGCAAAGCCCGCCGGAAAGGCAAGCGCTGACAGTAATCGCCAAGACATAATCGATTCACTTAGTGCTCGTATGATGATCCGCGTTTATCGGGTGCGGGGTCACTTGATTGCGAATTTTGATCCCCTGGGGATCGAAGGTCGGGATTATCACTCTGAATTGGATCCCAAGACCTACGGCTTCGAAGAGGCCGATATGGACCGCCCGATATTCATCAATAATGTATTGGGGTTGGAAACGGCGACGCCACGCGAAATCTTGGCCATTCTCCGTGAAACCTATTGTGGCTCGACGGGTGTTGAGTTCATGCACATTTCCGAACCCGAAGAAAGAACCTGGATTCAAGATCGTATTGAAGGCATTCGGAATCATACTCATTTCACACCTGAGGGTAAAAAAGCAATCTATCAGCGATTGATCGAAGCCGAGGGGTTTGAGGCCTTCCTTCAGGTCAAGCATACCGGCACCAAACGATTCGGTTTGGATGGTGGCGAAAGCATGATCCCGGCGCTGGAGCAAATTCTAAAGCGCGGCGCGCAGTTGGGCATTCAGGACATCGTCATTGGCATGCCGCACCGTGGTCGCTTGAACGTGCTGACCAGTATTATGCGCAAGCCCTACATCAACATGTTTGCAGAATTCCAAGGTATGGCATCCAACCCAGACGATGTTCAGGGTTCGGGCGATGTAAAATATCACTTGGGTACATCCGATGATCGTGAATTCGATGGACACAATGTTCATTTGTCATTGCAGCCAAACCCATCGCACCTTGAGGCTGTGAACCCAGTTGTTATTGGCAAGGTCCGTTCAAAACAAAATTTAATCAATGACGAAGAACGCTCACGGGTCATGGGCGTACTGATGCATGGTGATGCAGCATTTGCGGGTCAGGGCTTGGTGCCTGAAACTCTTGATATGTCGCAGCTTCGTGGCTATCGGGTCGGTGGTACAATTCATCTGATCGTGAATAATCAGATCGGCTTCACGACCATGCCCGCGCACTCGCGATCATCTCCGTATCCATCCGACATCGCCAAAGGCATCGCGGCACCGATTTTCCATGTAAATGGCGACGATCCAGAAGCTGTTGTTCATGTGGCGCGGATTGCGACAGAATTCCGTCAAGAATTCAAACGCGATGTGGTGATCGACATGTTCTGTTATCGTCGGCACGGGCACAACGAAGGCGACGAGCCGATGTTCACCCAGCCGATGATGTACAAGACCATTGCCAAGCATCCGACGACGCTGACCCTCTATGGCCAACAACTGGTTAAAGATGGGACGCTCACGGAGGAAGAGGCGCAAGGCATGATCGACGATTTTAATGCCAAGCTGGAAGCGGATTTTCAAGCCGCCCAAACCTACAAACCGAATAAGGCTGATTGGTTGGAAGGACATTGGCAGGGCCTGGTTCAACTGAGTGAAGAAGAAGAACACCACGAACACGATACGTCTGCACCGATGGAACTTCTTAAGGAAGTCGGCGAATCCATTTCTCGAGTTCCGGACAGCATCACCGCCCATTCTAAGATTGTTCGCCAGCTTAAGGCGAAACAAAAAATGCTCGAAAGCGGCACCAAGATTGATTGGGCGTTGGCGGAAGCTTTGGCTTTTGGTTCCCTTCTGGTTGAAGGAACCCGCGTGCGGCTATCTGGTCAGGATGCCGGACGGGGGACTTTCTCACATCGTCACTGTGTATTGCACGATCAAGAAAGCGATAAAAAATATTTTCCATTGAGTGAGATCAGTCCTGGTAAGCAGGCCAAGTTTGAAGTCATGGATAGCCCTTTGTCTGAAGCTGCCGTGCTTGGGTTTGAATACGGCTATTCTCTCAACGATCCCCATTCGTTGGTGTTGTGGGAAGCCCAGTTCGGTGACTTTGCGAATACGGCCCAAGGCCTTATCGACCAGTTTGTAGCATCTGGAGAATCGAAATGGTTGAGAATGTGCGGCTTGGTTTTGTTGCTACCGCACGGGATGGAAGGCCAGGGCCCGGAACACTCTTCGGCCCGGCTTGAACGGTTCTTACAATTGAGTGCAGAAGATAACTGGCAGGTGGTCAACATCACCACCCCAGCCAATTACTTCCACGCGCTCCGCCGCCAAATTAAACGCAATTATCGCAAACCGATGGTCGTCATGTCGCCCAAATCTTTGCTGCGACACAAGCTGGTAACGTCACCCTTAGGCGCGATGGGGCCGGATACACGGTTCCGGCGGGTCATACCTGAAGTTGATCGCTTGGGACTCGATAAGAATGTGCGTCGGGTCGTTCTGTGTTCCGGCAAGGTCTACTACGATCTTCTGGAAGCGCGCCGCGAGGCAAAAATTAAAGACGTCGCCATCGTGCGGATTGAACAGCTCTACCCTTGGCCGCGCACCACTGTCTTCCAACAGTTGCAACGCTATCCGAATGCGGAAGTTATCTGGTGTCAGGAAGAAGCTGCCAATAATGGGGCCTGGACATTCATATTTCCGCGCTTGGATAGTATACTTGAAGCCGCCGAAATTAAGGCGGAACGGCCCATCTACGTGGGCCGCAAGGCGGCGGCGTCGCCAGCGACAGGAATTCCCGGCGGGCACGCAAAGGAGCAAAAGCTCCTTGTCGAACAAGCGCTCACGCATAAAGTCGAAGACCTTCCGCAGCCCTTCCGCCGGGGCGGGTATTAGGGCGGTTACTAATTTTGTAAACTTGGTAGAAACAACAGTTTTTTAAACGAGGATATCATGGCGACTGAAATCAAAGTTCCCACATTAGGCGAATCGGTCTCTGAAGCGACGGTCGCAAAATGGTTCAAAGCAGTCGGCGACCCAATCGCCGTTGATGAGCCACTGGTCGAGTTGGAAACCGATAAGGTGACCATTGAGGTTAACGCTCAAGTCAGCGGGACACTTTCGGAAATTATTGCGGGGGAAGACACCGACGTTGAAGTCGATGCTGTGCTTGGCATGATCGCCGAAGGTGAAGGGGCTCCGGCTCCGGCACCCAAAGAGAGTAAAATTAAAGCCGAATGTGCTCCGTGCACACCGGCAGCTCCGGCGGAAAAAGAAGGCGCCGCACCTTTATCACCGGCTGTTCGTAAGCTGATTGATGATAATAAGCTAAATGCCGCCGCCATTCCTGCGACAGGGAAAGACGGACGCTTGGTCAAAGGCGACGTTCTGAAGTTTATGGAATCGGGTGGTAAAGCGGCTCCCGCTGCGGCCCCCGCTGCGGCACCTGCGGCTGCTGCATCACCAAGCCGAGACGCTGGCCCGCGCGAAGAAAAGGTCAAAATGACCCGGCTTCGCAAAATGGTCGCATCGCGCCTGAAAGCGGCACAAAATACAGCCGCCATGCTGACGACATTCAACGAAGTCGACATGACGGCGGTGATGGCGCTCCGCAAAACCTACAACGTTGCATTTGAGAAGAAGCACGGCCTTAAGGTCGGCTTCATGTCATTCTTTACCAAAGCCTGTATCGTCGGCTTACGTGAATTCCCGGCAGTGAACGCTGAGATAGCCGGCGATGATATTATTTATAAAAACTACTACGACATCGGCATTGCGGTTGGTTCGCCCTCTGGTCTCGTGGTTCCCGTCGTGCGTGATGCCGACGAACTTAGTTTTGCCGAGATCGAAAGCACCATCAAAAGTTTTGGCATGAAAGCCAGAGACGGCAAATTGACCATGGACGAAATGACCGGGGGTAGCTTCACCATTACCAACGGCGGAATTTTTGGTTCGTTGAATTCAACGCCAATTTTAAATGCACCGCAGTCGGGGATCCTTGGCATGCATAAAATTCAACCGCGCCCGATGGCAATGCCCGATGGTTCTGTCGCGGTTCGACCGATGATGTATTTGGCATTGAGCTATGATCACCGCATCATCGATGGTCGCGAAGCGGTGTCGTTCTTGGTTCGGGTTAAAGAATGTCTCGAAGACCCGCAACGAATTCTATTGGATATGTAGGCGACGAAGGGAAATAGATTATGGCTGATAATAACTTCGACGTCGTCGTCATTGGCGGCGGCCCTGGTGGCTATGTCGCGGCAATTCGTGCGGCACAATTGGGACTGCAAGTCGCCGTTGTTGAAATGCGCGCAGGCCTTGGCGGCACGTGTTTGAATGTCGGCTG
>JABJKH010000011.1 GCA_018660465.1 Rhodospirillaceae bacterium | reverse complement strand
TGGTCGTCGGTTTTTAGGAAGGTGGTTTCGGGGTCGAAGCCTTGGGATTTTAGGTCGGTTTCGAAGCGCTGTTTAATTGCGTCGGCGGAGAGCGACGGGTATTCGAGTTCTGGCGCGTGTTTGGTGAGGCGGCCCGGGGTCACGGGGTGACCCCTGTATTTTAAAAAACGGGGACACCCCGTGGCCCCGGGACCATCCGCGCTGGTTTCCGCCCACGAGCGTCTGAGCTCCAGGAGGCCGAGTTCCTTAGCGATCTGGTGGTCGCCCCAAAATTACCTGAGTGCATGAAGTAGGTCTTATAGGCCTTGATGTAGTCCTCACGGAGTTCAGGCATGACCTTGCGCGGTTTTGGGAGCGGCGGGATGACGGGCCGTTCTGGGAGAGGCGGAGTAGGGCGTAGAGGATCTGGGAATTGTGGATTGTGCAGCAGAAAGAAAATTCTAGGCCTAATCCTTCCATATATCAGTCTGAAGCGTAAAATATAAACGACGGGTCTGGTTGAGGGGTATTATGATGCGGTTCTTTATAGCGATAATATTAGTGATAGTGCCACTGGCGGGAGCATTTGCGGGGTCTTATGAAGACGCTGTGGATATGCTTAACGGAACTGATAATTCGGTCGCCATAAAGATGTTTCTACCTTTCGCGGAAGCAGATCATGCTGGGGCGCAGGTCAAACTAGCGTCTCTTTATCGATTTGGGATTGGGGTAAATGAAGATATCGCTAAGTCCGCATATTGGGCGATACGTGCGGCGGAAAATGGCCATATTATGGGAATGATTATGACATCCACAAATTACATTATGGGGACCGGTCTGGAAAGAGATTTCAAAAAGAGTGCAGAATGGTCCCGCATAGGGGCTGAATTGGGAAATTCAACATCTCAAGTCGCTTGGGGAACAGATTTGTTGCACGGACGTGGCGTGAAAAAGGACAGAGCACTAGCGGCTACTTGGTTTGAACGTGCAGCGGAAACCGGGCGCGCGATGACATTTGAAGGGATTGCCCTTGCCTATTCAGCCGGACTTTTAAGTGGATCACATGTCGCCGAAGATTACGAGAGAACCATGTACTGGTCGGAGCGCGCACGTCAAGCGGGCGGATTGACGGGCAAAGGAAAGTTGGAACATTGGCGCAGTAATTTTGCTTGGCGTTGCCAACAGTTGAAGGCTCAATCCCAACCTTTGCCAATGAGTTGTGCAAAATTAACTTCAGATCGATAGTTAGTTCTTTTGCTAGAGTAGAATTTTCTATCTAACCGACAAAACTGCACTGTTTTTTGATAATTTTTTGATGTTCGTACAGAGCACCATGTTTTGCATTGTATCGATCCAAAGCTACGCTCGCGACAGTCGCTGACCATTCGGTTAGATCGGCTTCTGCATTTGCAATTTGCGCGTCAGCTAATCTGTATTCTGTTAATGCCTCTAGATAAAACGGATCGTATTCACGTTCATAAAGTTCTTTGCAATGCTTCGCGCTCCGATCAATTTGATCCGATGACTCTGTTAGGAGATGTGGCCCTCCGTTGAATTTTAGCAGATCTCTCAATCCTTTAATTTTCTCTTCAATTTCTTTTTGGCTCATTGAGGGTGAATTTTTGTTCGGCGAATTTTCTGTGTTTTCAAGATCATCTTCACCCAATCTATCCTCAATATCAGCGCTATCATCGCTCATGGCAGTTCCATCATCTTCGTCAGGGTCAAGAACGTTACCAACGTCTTCCAGGCGGTTGTCTTCCGTTGATACTTCAACGACTTCGCCTATAAATTTAAAATCGTCCCCCCCCCTCCATGTCGTCGTTAGCAGGCGCCTCCCCCGCCACCTGAAACAGCCCCTCATTCGGTTTCCATCTGAGGGCTGCGCCGTTGGGGAGGGTCAGCGCCTCGCCGTTGACAGTGAGCGCGTACGTTGGGTGCATGGTTTTGGATTGGGTTCGGGTTAGGTCGTCGGTTTTTAGGAAGGTGGTTTCGGGGTCGAATCCTTGGGCGGCTAGGTCGGAATTGAAGCGTTGTTTAATGTCGTCTGCGTTGAGCGACGGGTATTCGAGTTCTGGCGCGTGTTTGGTGAGGCGGCCTGAACCGTCTGCGTTGGTTTCGGCCCACGAGCGTCTGAGCTCCAGGAGGCCGAGTTCTTTGGCGATCTGGTGGTCGCCGGTGTGCATGAAGTAGGTCTTGTAGGCCTTGATGTAGTCTTCACGGAGTTCAGGCATGACCTTGCGCGGCTTGGGTAGGTTGGGGATGACGGGCCGCTCCGGGAGTTGTGGGTCTGGGAGTTTCTGGTCTGGCGACTCTGGCAGCTTCGGCTCAATAGGGTGGCCGGGCAGGGGATCAGCAGGGAGGGCAAAGTCCATGCCCGTCCCAATTTCTCCCGCAATTTCCTGGGGGCGACCCACCTGCCCGGCCTGATCCTCTGACATGCCGGGAGGGGAGGCAGGGCCAGAGGTGTTATGTGAGGTGTTATGTGAGGTGTTAGGTGTGGTGCCGGGTGTAGTGTTGGGTGTGGTTAAGAAGGTGTCATCTTGGTACTTATTCATGGGGAGATCCTATTTCGCGACTGACGCTGAGTCTTAGGCGGTTGATTTGAGTTTCTGATTCAAATGTTGATCGGAACGTACGAAAAAACAAAACAAAAGTCAAACGAATAAATCGTACATACGATATTATTCGTACAAATCAATGCAAACCCATTGAAATAAAGCTGCGACTCGGGAATGTCGGAAGGGCGGAGTGGGCATGCTCTTAAAAAGACATAAAGTCTGGTGGTTAAGAAAAATGAAGAAATTTTGGAAAAATAAAAAAATACCCCTAATGGGGGATAAAGTTTTCACTAATCCAATTGAGATAGAAGGATAATTTAAAATTTCATAGCAACCGACCGTGATGCACGGAAGACTAAAACCTGACCTTGGTCAGAGTGCTGTAGAACATAGCTCGCCATTTGTGGCTTAAAAATATACCCGTGTTTGGTCTTAAACATAGCGAAGGAGCGACGCAAAAAATATGGATTCGGTGCAAAAAATCAGAATTGCTCGCTCAACCTTCGGATATTTATGCAGAAACTAAAATAAATTTTTAGTTTATTTTTGAACCCAATTGGCGCAGGAAAGACCAAATAAAAGCAGAATTGATGGGTCTCAAAAGGCTTCCAGCGGCAGCTGATTTGGGAAGATCCAGCAGCCGTATTCGGACGAATAACGGCTGCTGTTCTCTTCGGAATGAGACTCAAAATAAGGGCGATAACGCTTATTGGAAGCCATTTTTAGTCCTTAGTTTGGTCCCTGTAATATCCATTGTATGAATATTAAGGCGACCGATATTGAAAGTGTGGCGACCAATGCTCCGAAGACAGCGGAAGGTCGGTGCAGGAACACCACCTTTTCTGGGAAGAGTGCTTCGGCAATGATCGCTTTAGCACGGGTTTTCTCTAATGACATTTTCTTACCCCTGTTCACAATGTAATAATGGCTTCACAGCGTAGCGCTGTTGGGCCGGCAGCCGGGCGACGGCCTAACTGTTGGGTCGATGGCTTGTACATCGATGGTCGGCGGGTGCCCGCCCGCCGATCCCCTAATTTGGGGGTAGCGCGAACACTAGTCAAACGCGCAAAAGTTGTCAAAGCCCTGCCTGTGGATAACCCGTAAATTGTGAAAAATAATTTTTGAAACTACTTTTGCTCGTAAAGTAGGTTGTAAAGGCGTGCGATCATCTTGCCTTTACGGGCCGGGTCGATGGGCAGTTCCATCTCGTCGGTTAATTCTTCCACTGCCTGGGCGACGGCTTGCAGTTTATCGACATCGACACCGACGGTTGCTTCGCTTTCCAATGCATTAGAGGTCCCCGACACTTCAAATCCCGGAGATCTTTCTGATCCACCTGAATCGCTAAATCCCCTGTTATTTTGTTCCCATCCGCCGCCTTGAAAACCCGCCAAAGCCATGACTTCCGCAGGGTCTATGCCTTTGGTTTTAAAGATTTCCGCAAGATCAGAGCACAGCCCGGTGTCCAGGTAACGCTTGGTGTACTTCTTCCCTTCGTAGTGCTGATAGGACGATGCGGGAATGCCAAGAGCATCAGCCAATTTACGGACGGAGAGCCCGCTACGACTGCGAATTTCTTTGAGCCTTTGGGCAACGCTACCTTGGTTCGTATTGGGATCGGGATTTGGTTGATTCATGGCACACTTATAACAGATTTCGCACGCGTATGAAAGAAAAACGATAATTTCGTTTGACAAATGTACGAACTATTCGTACGTTTCGATCACAATGAAACCGAATTACAATTCAATATTTCTCCCTGAAGTGGCCGATAACGGATCTGATTCTGAATCCTGCAGGGGTCTGTTAGCGGAAGCGCTTCGCGCATATGTAGGGCCGGGCCGGGAGTGGTCTTCGGACCTGTTGGACGCTGATTTGGGGGGTCCATCAGGAACTGTCGATACTTTCATTCGGGAACAGGCGACCCCGGACATGGCGGTCTTATGGCGATTGATTGCTGTGTTGCCGATTGAATTTCTGGCGATGTTGTTGCTGCCGTTGGGCATTAGGGGCGTTGCCAGGACCAATCGCACCCAATCCGCGACCATGACCTTGGATGGACGGGTGGCGGAATTGGCTGCCCTGACGGGTTTGCATCTATCGACCACGGAATTCGCCGCTCCTGTATCACCAGAACAAGTCGCCGTCATTCGGGCGCTGTCGCACCGCTGCGACATATTTTTAACCTCACATGACCGACTTGAAGGAGCAGGACGATGAAAACCCTTGGTGCTGAGATGGAGGGCGAAATTGTCTCTCTTTATAAGACCCGAGAATTTGGGCTGCGTGATCTGAGTGAATTGTTCGGTCTCGGCCTGCACCAAATTCGCAACGTGCTGCAACGCCATCGTGTGGTGATGAACAAGTCCCATTCGCGTCTGTCAAAGAAAGCCAAGATGCAGGCGGAATTATCTGCGCATCGGAGTTTCCCGGGGAGTGGGCAATGATTAAGGCGTGGAATGAAACCTTGGCGATGATCCGCGAGATGTGGGCTCTCGTTGTCTTGGGCGGGTTTTGTGCGGCGGGATGGTTTGCCGGAATGTTCGTGTTGGCGGCCTTGGTGTTGGAGATTGCGCTTAGATGAGGGACGTAGCTGAGACCCCAGAAATGGGCAACGAGATGGGTAATACCGCGAAGGCGATTTGGATCAAATGGTACCCGAAGGAAGCCTTGGACGGCATGGTGCAATTAGAGCCGCTGGAGGAATTGGCCTACCGTCGTTTGCTTGACCTTATATATGTCACTGGCAACCGGGTTGTCGATGACGACCGCAGGCTTGGCCGCATGACCAAAACAGGCCGCAGGTGGAAGCAAATTAAATCGGCGTTGTTGGCGTTCGAAAAAATCTACGTCAAAGACGGCCTTATCCGAAACAAAAAGTGTGACGCGATCCTGGCTCAGTACGGGCGAGATATGGCGCAGAAAAGTGCCGCCGGAAAATCAAGCGCCGGAAAGCGTAAGAGCTTGAGTCCAAACAAATCCACCTCAACGGACGATATGTCTGTCGTTAGATCGAGCACGGCAACGAAAGCAGCAACGAAAGCGACACGAAAGAAAGAGAGTCAGAGTCTAGACTCTTCCCCTAAAGGGGAAGGGGCCTGTTCCCCTAAAAAACCAATTCTTAGGCGGAAGCGTTCTGCTTTGCCGGAGGACTGGACCGTGCCACCGGAATGGCTGGAAGCCGCGAAGGCATATTCGGACGAGCGCGACCTCAGCGGCATCGATTGGGCGGACGAGGCCGCCGGTTTTCACGCCTACCACACCGCGCGTGGCAGCATGATGGCGCTTTGGAAAAGTGCCTGGACGACGTGGGTTCGAAATGCGGTGAAGTGGTGCCGGGAAGATGCGTCCGGCAAAGCGCGGTCCGCAAAAGGAGTGCGCGGCGGGGCCATGGCCGATGCCTTCGGTCGGCTGCGCGATGATTTAAAACAACCGAGCTAACGGGAAAAGGATTTTTACAATGCGCCCCTTAACCAAACAATCTTCAGGCCAGGATATTTCCAGTCGGGAACTGGCTTCAATATCCGGTCCTTTCAGTGGCTGCCCGTTGACGTACTGGCACCGCGCGCGACTGATGCCGGAAGCCCATGACCGGCTGGATGAATGGACACGTCTGATTGCTGTCGACGACTGTTCCGCAATCATTGAAGAATTAAAAACGGCGCTGATTCCAAGTGGACCAGAGGCAGCCCTGCGTCAGGCGGAAATTCTGATCGGCAGCTACCCTGCGCGCGAGGTCATGAACGCGGATATTTTTGTACGCGCGGTGACCAGCGTGCTGGCCGAGGCTCCGAAGGATGTCGGGCCTGCAGTGGTGGATTATCTGACGCGAACATTAAAATGGCTGCCGACCCGCGCCGATGTTGCGAAGGCCGTGGATGACAGGGTGCGCCCGCGACAAACCGCACTTCGTTGCGCGCGCGATCACCTGGACGAACATGCCCGCCGTAACACCGAGGGAGCAGGAGATCCAAAGCCAAAGCGATGGTCTGATCTCAGCACCGCCCAACGACAAAAGTTCGATGCTAAATTAAATCAAGCCCTGGCGCATGCCGTGAAGGGTGTTCCGCCACAAGGCGAGGAGGCTGTCTAAATGCCGGGCAACGTAAAATTCACCCGCCGCTTGCAAACAAATTTTTTAACCCGCCTGAAAAAAACCGGCAACGTCAGGGCATCGGCTGACAAAGTCGGAATGTCGCGATCCAGGGTGTATCAATTTAGGGAGCAAGACCTAACCTTCGCAGACAAGTGGGACGAGGCGATGGATGACTACGTGGCCACCTTGGAAGCCGAAGCTGATCGACGGGCGATAGAGGGAAACCAGAAGAAGGTATTCTATGGCGGCAAGGAAATTGGCACGACCCAAGATTTCTCCGACAGCTTGCTGATGTTCCGGCTGAAAGCGCTAAAGCCGGAACGCTATCGTGAGCGCAAGGACGGTAAAGAACCTGGCAACGTGACGGTGATCCGCAAAGTTTATAGGGATGTTGATGGGCCTGAAAATGGGAGCCGGGATGGGAATGGGGATGAATAATATTGCCATCCCCAACCGCTGGGACCCGCGACCTTATCAGTTACCCGCGTGGCGCGCCTTGGAAGGTGGCGTCAAGCGCGCGGCGTTGATTTGGCATCGCCGCGCGGGCAAGGATTCATTCGGCCTCAACTGGACGGCGTGTGCGGCCCATGATGCGGTCGGAACCTATTGGCACATGCTGCCAACCATCCGCCAGGCGCGGCGGGTGATTTGGGACCGCCTGGATCGGGAAAGCGGCGAAAAATCTCTCGACCTGGTGTTCCCGCCGCGTCTGCGCCGCGCCAGAAACGAGACGGAGATGAAGATCGAACTCAAAAACGGATCGATCTGGCAACTGTGCGGATCTGATAACTATGACCATTTGGTCGGGGCCGATCCGTTGGGCGTGGTGTTCTCTGAATACTCCTTGGCCGACCCGGCGGCGTGGGATTACATCCGGCCTATCTTGGCCGAAAACGGGGGCTGGGCAATGTTCATCTATACCCCGCGCGGGCGCAACCATGGCTACCGTATGCTGCGCCTGGCTGAACAGAATCCGGACTGGTTTACGCAAGTGCTGACCGTCGATGATACCAAACGCAAGAACGGATCGCCGGTTATAAACAAATCGGCGATTGACGAAGACCTGCGCTCGGGCATGGCCGAAGACATTGTTAAGCAGGAATATTGGTGCAGCTTCGACGCGGCTTTTCACGGCGCGTACTATGGCGCGCAGATGGAGAAGGCGCGAACGGCGGGCCGCATTCTATCGATGCACGCCGATCCACAGCAGCCTGTTGAAACTTGGTGGGACCTGGGCGTTGCCGATTCCACATCGATTTGGTTCGTGCAGTACGCCGGTCATGAAGTCCATGTGATTGATTACGAAGAAGCGTCTGGTGAAGGGCTCGCGTACTACGCCCGCCTGATCCAAAACAAGCCATATGTTTATTCTCGTCACATCGCGCCGCATGACATTCGTGCGAGAGAATCTGGCACCGGTAAAAGCCGAGAAGAAGTTGCACGCTCATTGGGCCTTCGGTTTGAGATCGCGCCAAAACTCAGCATCGCCGACGGCATCGACGCCGTCCGTGCGATCCTGCCACGGTGTCACTTTAATTCAGATGTGTGCGAAAGAGGCATCGATGCCCTGACCCTCTACCGAAAGGAATTCAACGAGAAGACAAAGACGTTCAAGGACCATCCCCTGCACGATTGGACGTCTCATGCGGCAGATGCGTTTCGCTATGGGGCCACGGCACGAAAGAAGGGGGCAGGGGCGGGCCAAGTTCATCAGGCCGATACGGGGTTTAGTGTGTTGTGATGGGGGAGGTGAACTTTACTCAGCGGCCTTCGAGACGCGCGCGTTATTATCGGTGGGGACACCCCACACCCCGTGGGCGCGCTCCTCAGGATGAAGGTTTAATTTATTGTTCTCCCCCACACTTCATCCTGAGGAGCGGCATCGCGGCATCTCGAAGGATGGATGCTGAGACACAGCCTGTCCGAGGACTCTCCCATGGGTGACGTCGTGACAATCGGCACCAAGAAGGCGGAATTTGTTTCAGGCGTTGGCAATCTTTTTAACGACGCGATTGAGGGGGAGGTTACCGGCGTGCTGGTTGTAGCGCTGACGCGGGAGGGGGATGTATTACGCATGCGCGGCGGAAATTGGAAGGACGATACCTTCGCCCTGATTGGCGGTTTGGAAGGCATAAAATTCTGGCTGTTGGACGAGATGGCGAAGGAAGCCGAAAACAAATGATGGTGCTAACGGAATCCGGCGACGACGAAAAATTAATTTTTCTTCAGGCTGCCTTCACGGGTCAGACGAATAAGTTCCTGACGCAGTTCACGAATGCGCTTGGCTCTTTGTTCCTCAGTCATGGGAAGAACTTGATGGGTGGTTTCACCCCCGGCCGCCGTCATCATATTGGCCAATTCTTCGACGCTGGCTTCGAGTTTTTCCACGTCTTTGCGAATCGCCGGAATGTCGGTTTCGCTAACCGTCTGTTGTGCGCGGGCATTCATTTCGTCAAGCGTAACACCCAGCGCTTTCAGACTCTGGTCCAGGTCTTGGGTTTGTGCGCTCAGTCCCCCCAAGCGCTTTTCAAGGTCCGCCGTCGTGCCGTTTGGAGAAACGCTGGAGGTTTCCATCCAGGCAGCGACGGCAAAGAAGCAAACCGAAATGGCATAAAGGGAATAGGGTATCTGTGTCCGGCGGACGGTCGCATATACCGCACATCCAACGATGACAGTGCCAATTATGGCGATCCATAGCTCTAAAGCAGGAATCTGCATAGTTATATTTCTGAACTAATTGGTGTGGATTCTTTAAGTCAACTTAATCCCTCACTAGTTAAGTATTCGTTTATGTCAAATAAAGCAAGTAATTCTTCCAAAAGAACGGGTAGCGACATGACACTAACATGGTACATTATTTTTTCTGATCCTGATCCGTTGAGCGATGTTCCCCGTCGCCGAGATCGTTGGCTTTATTCGATGTTGATGCGATTGAAGCCGGGATTTCGCCATTGCTACGCCATGCGCCGGGCGGAAAAGTTCGAGGGTTGGATCATCATCAATCCAGTCTCCGGCTGCGTTGATGTCCAAGAAGTCGATGATCTGAAGCTAACCGTGGCGGGGAATGCATTCTCTAATTACGCGCATTTTGTCGATGCCATGGTTGCGGCTGGGCAGGCATTCCGCGTCGAGTCACACCAACAATCAGGACGGTATTGGAAACCACGCGGCCTGTTTTCCTGTGTCGGGGTGATCAAACACCTGTTGGCGATGGAGGCCCCGTGGGTCTGGACACCGTGGCAGCTTTATAAACATTTAGGGGGAGACACCGCACAATGAGATCCTTTCGCCGCGACCCGGCCATGGCAGAAACCATAAAACTGGCGCGTCTCAATGGTTGGTCGTGGAAGGCTATTTCCAGCCACATCGGCCTTGGTCGTACCAAGATCAACGAGATCATGGAAGCAGAACGCTACGCCGATGAACCGGAACGGGTCCTGGGGGAGCTCATTCACGACATGATTGCCGAGGCCCCGGAAGCCTTTGATAAACCGCATAGATTTTCTGTCGTCGTCAGGGGCTGCACGGTGGCTAAGATTAGCATCGAAGGAGACATCAAAAAATCGTTTGGAGTGGAGGAGGCGGCAACGTAAACTCCCGCCCATGCCTGAGACCCCCTCAAAAGAAGCTGAAAAATCGCCAGAAAAATCATCGGATCATGTGGCACCATCTGCCTGGAGCCCGTTTCGGCATTCGTTGTTCGCCATCATGTGGACCGCGACCATGGTGTCGTTGGTCGGGACCTGGATGAACGATATCGCGTCTGGGTGGCTGATGGCGGAAATGACGAGTTCTCCGACGTGGGTGGCCTTGGTGCAGTCTGCTGTGTCGCTGCCGATCTTCTTGTTTGCCTTACCCGCCGGCGCATTGGCTGACTTGGTGGATCGGAAGAAGGTTCTGGCCATTATGCAAAC
>JABJKH010000010.1 GCA_018660465.1 Rhodospirillaceae bacterium | reverse complement strand
AATGCCATTTCATCGGTGATCATCGTCGGCGGATTGCTGGCTGCGGGACCTATGGATATGGGTTTTTCAAAAGTCATGGGCTTTATGGCCGTGACCCTTGCATCAGTTAACATCTTCGGTGGCTTCATCGTCACCAATCGGGTGTTGGCCATGTTCAAGAAAAAGAAATAGGGGAACGGTAAAATGACTTCGACGACAACCGGCTTCGCCTATCTGATCGCATCGGTCTGTTTCATTCTGGCACTGCGCGGCCTGAGCAACCCTGAAAGTTCACGCAAAGGTAATTTTCTGGGTATCACCGGCATGGTCATTGCCGTTCTGACCACGTTGATGGACCCCGGCGTTGTTAGCTTCAGCATGATCATCCTGGGCGTTTTGATTGGCGGCTCCATAGGCACCGTGGTGGCGCTAAAAATTAAGATGACATCATTGCCTGAACTGGTCGCGGCCTTCCATAGCTTGGTCGGCCTGGCGGCGGTGTTTGTTGCTGCTGCGGCGTTTTCTAATCCAGAAGCCTTTGGCCTCGGCAAGGTCGGTGAAATTGGTACCGCCAGCTTAATCGAGATGAGTCTTGGCACAGCCATTGGTGCGATTACGTTCTCAGGATCGATCATCGCGTTTGCCAAACTGCAGGGCGTCATGAGCGGCGCGCCCATCGTGTTTGCCGGACAACATAAGCTTAACGCGGCTTTGGGAATTGCTTTGGTTATCGCCATCATTTCGCTGGCAGCGGCAGAGTCGCCGGGCGGATTTTGGACGGTCGCAATCTTAGCCTTTGTCATTGGCTTTATGATCATCATTCCCATCGGCGGTGCTGACATGCCGGTGGTGGTTTCCATGCTGAATTCTTATTCAGGTTGGGCTGCGTGTGGAATTGGCTTCACCCTTTCGAATGTGTCGTTGATTGTTACCGGCGCGTTGGTTGGCTCCTCCGGTGCGATCCTCAGTTACATCATGTGCAAAGGCATGAACCGGTCGATTTTTAATGTGATGCTCGGCGGGTTTGGCACGGATGATGCGGGGGCCGCTGCAGCTGGTGGAGGTGGCGACAGGTCGGTCAAATCAGGCAGCCCGGAAGACGCAGCTTTCATTATGAAGAACGCTTCCAAGGTGATCATTGTTCCGGGCTACGGTATGGCTGTGGCCCAAGCTCAGCATGCACTGCGTGAAATGTGTGACATGTTGAAGGCGGAAGGTGTGAGCATATCCTACGCCATTCACCCCGTCGCAGGCCGCATGCCTGGCCATATGAACGTGTTACTGGCCGAAGCCAATGTACCCTATGACGAGGTCTTTGAGCTGGAAGAAATCAACCATGAATTCTCCAGCGCCGAAGTCGCGTTCATCATCGGTGCCAACGACGTCACCAACCCGGCAGCCAAGACCGACCCAACCAGCGCAATCTACGGGATGCCGATCTTGGATGTCGAGAAAGCTGGCACTGTGCTGTTCCTCAAACGCTCCATGGCTACAGGCTATTCAGGCGTCGACAACGAATTGTTCTTCGCTGATAACACCATGATGGTCTTTGGTGATGCCAAGAAGACGACAGAAGGTGTTGTCCAGTCATTGGGGTAAGTTAAAATCCATGAAAAGGTTTCTCCCGCGAGTGTTTAAACAAACGCGTTTGTTAAATCACGAGAAGCCCGCGACCGCGGGTCGCCAAGCGTTTGGCGAAAGCCCAGGGCTCAATAGGCCCGCCCGGTGACTGAGGGGCAATTAATATGGCGATTTTAAAAATCGCTCGTATGGGGCATCCGGTCCTTCAGCAAAAGGCTGAAGCGGTTGATGACCCCACTGCACCCGAAATTCAGCGGCTCATCAACGATATGAACGAAACTCTCGACGATGTCGGGGGGATCGGTTTGGCGGCCCCTCAGGTGCACGAAGGCCATCGGGTTGTGATCTATTATGAGCCCGGTCATGCCGATGAGGAAGATGCCAAGGACCTAACAGTTCTCATTAATCCAGTCATTGAGCCGATAGTTGAAAATGGCGATGATGAAGTCGAAGTGGGCTGGGAAAGTTGTCTGTCACTCCCTGGTCTGACGGGAGCGGTTCCCAGATACACCCATATCCGCTATACTGGCTTGACGCCCGAGGGTGAAGAGTTCGAGCGCGAGGCTCACGGCTTCCATGCCCGCGTTCTCCAGCATGAATGTGATCATCTGGACGGAGTCCTTTATCCCATGCGCATGTCCAACATGGCCTATTTCGGGTTTACGGAGGAAATGCGGGAGAAGGGTGCTCCGGCCCGTGGAGAGGAACCTGAGGATGGGGAAGAAGAGGGAGAAGAGCAATGAGTCACGACGAAGCACGCGATAAAATTTTGGTAGCAATGTTGTCGCACGTGACCTTTGACGGCTGGTCCCGGCGTAGCCTTGCGGCGGGTGTTGCGGATGCGGGCTATTCTCCTGATATGGCATTACGAGCATTTCCAGGTGGCCTTCGTGATGTGGCCGAGCATTTTGCCAGTTACATGGACCAGCAAATGCTCACCGAACTCACCCATCACAAGATCGATAAAATGAAAATTCGAGAACGCATCGCGACCTGTGTGAAGGTGCGGCTTCAGTTGTTCACGCCTTATCGGGAGGCTGTTCGACGGTTGGTTTCGTTCTTGGCAATTCCAAGCAATGCTCCTCTTGCGACCCGCTGTGCGTGGCGGACCTGCAGCGTGATGTGGTATGCGGCGGGCGATACGTCTGCGGATTTCAATTACTACACCAAGCGTGGCCTGCTGACGCCGGTTTATACGACGACGTTGTTGTATTGGCTGAATGACGACTCAGAAAACTTCGAAAACACCTGGGGGTTTTTGGATCGACGGATTGCGGACGTCTTAAAAATTCCAATGTACAAAGCCAAGCTGCAAGAAGCAGTCTCCAAGCTGCCGTCCCCCTTTAAATTGGTACGTGCAGCCTGCGCGCGGGTTTAATTTACTCGCACTTCAAACCAGAATAATACATCGAGAGCTCTTTGATCTCGCCGTTGGTTAATTTTCGGGCCTCATCGGACATGATCGGGTGAAAGCGAGAATTAACGTCGTCTAAAACATGCTCATTATTGGCAGTTGCCTTAAAAACATGGAGTTGTTTCGCAAGGTATTTCCACGGCTGTCCCGCAAGGTTAGGGATGCTCAGGTTGCGGCCGCGGCCTTTGATGCCATGGCATAGAGCGCATCCCTTTGTCTGCGGGAGGGTGCTCGCTATGGGGGGCTGACCTGATGATTTGCAGGACAGCGAGGCAAAGTAGTCGGCTAAAATTTCGATGTCTTGGTTTTTTAACTGCGCAATAACGGCTTCCAAATCCTTATGAAAGCGCATTGCATTCGGGATATCACCGCTAAGCGGACGACCTTTTCCGATGCGAAGGCGCCGCAATTGTAGGCTGAGGTAGCGTGCTTGCTGTCCAGCCAGATTGGGTATCGTGGGCTGGTTGCCGATTCCTTCCTCACCATGACATGCACCGCACCCAGCCGACTTTGACAACGCGCGGCCTTTGGACGTGTCCGCAGTTTGTGTCTTAGCTGGGGTCGACTTTGCGAGGCAGCGTGTGACGGCAAGGCGCTTACGGACATTGTTGATATACTCAGCCAACGTCTCTCCTTTAAGGCGCAGATTCTTCGAGCGGATGACAACCTCCGAATTACGCGCGTAAACATCCATCAGCAAATCAAGCTGATTTTTCCATTTGTCGATATAAGATTCCCAGTCACCGCCATGCTTATTTTTAATGTACTCGGTCATGCTGGCGTGGGTGACGTTAGACCACATGGATATCTGAGGCAGAGGGGGGCAGGAATCATCGGCGCGCGCCATTGCCGAAGTCAGGGTAATAGAAACGATTAGGAATAGGAGCTGAATAAATTTCATCTGTCACTCTTCGCGGTTTCTGTGGTTATAGACTTGCTCGATATAAGGGAACAAGGCGCATAGAAGCACGACGAAAGGAAAAATCCGGACGCCGAAAAATTCCATTAGAATACCGGCTCGCTAAATATTGATATTATTTACTGGTTAAATTTGTCACGTAGGCAATGACGACTATGAAAACAACGGCCGCTCCAATTGCTAAGCCCAAAAAAGCCTGTTCGCCTCCAGTCATGATGTCTCTCCAGTATTATTGTTGAAATTATGGAGAGAGAGTATGTGGTGGGGAACTGAGCCGCCTTGACGTAGATCAAGACAAGTTTTTGGAGTATTTTTGGCCAAAATTTCAGTGCTAGAAGCCTTAAAGCTGGGTCATATCCTGAAAATAACGCTGGCCATTTTCGGTCAGGCGGTAGCAGGTGTGGCCGGAATCTTTGACGGTCGTGGCGAGGCCTAAAGTTTCCATAGCTTCTCTGCAGACCAGGCGGCGCACGGTGGGACCGAGACCGGTATCATCTGCCGTTTTCCAGTTCTCAAATCCGGTAACCTGGCTTTGGAGTTCGATTTCAACCTCGCCCATAAGGCTATCCGCAGGCATGCCGCATTCGGCGTATTCCGGCTTGCCCAGAACGCGAACCGTTGATGTCACCAAATCCTTAATCGTAACGCCCATGAAAACCCTCCACGAAAGATGTCGAAACCTCTTATGTGCAATATATAGGGTAAATGGTTAAAGATTGATCAAGATATAGAACTTGGTGCCTTATTCTGGGTTTTCCGGGACGGCAGCGGTTTGATCTTCGCGGAACTTGTTATAGGCCGCTGCAATCGTCTCATCGCTTAACGCCAGGATTGAGGCGGCGAGCAGGGCCGCGTTCGTTGCGCCATGGCGACCGAGGCCCAGCGATCCCACGGGGACGCCAGCAGGCATCTGCACCATAGACAGGATCGCATCCAGGCCACCGGCGACTTTGCCTTCCATCGGCACGCCTAGGACCGGCAGCGGTGTCATCGCCGCTGCGGCCCCTGGCAGGGCAGCAGCCATGCCGGCGCCGGCGATAATTATTTTTAGGCCACGCGATTGTGCCGTCGCCAAATACTCTACCAATCGGTCTGGTGTCCGGTGGGCCGAAATGACCTTGGCCTCGTTACCGATCCCGAGGCCTTCTAGGGTATCAGCGGTGTGTTTCATCGTCGGCCAATCCGATTGGCTGCCCATTATAATGCCGACAAGTGCTGGGGTCTTCGTCATGAAATGTTCCTTGCAAACGTTTTTTTAACCATGAAGGCGGCAATTATAGATATCGGGGGATGCATCGCAAGCGAAGGAGGGCGAAATGTGTGATATAATGCACCTTCGACGTAGATACTTTTTGGGGCTCCTGGAGGATTAGTCCCCCCTATCACAAATAGGTGTAACACGTGATCGTTTTTCAGGTTCCCTCGGTAGGATGTGATGTGCAGGCGATACTTTCGTATCGTCAAGCGTTACAGACGCCCCGAGGGAGCCTGAAAAACGACCGCTTCGGCGGCCTCCCGAACCCCCTGGCCGCGTTGCGAGGTCCTCGTGATGCACAAGCATCACGTCGGACCCCGCTCCTAACTAGGGAATTTGGGAGGCCGTCACGTGTCACACCTATTTATGATAGGGGGGACTAAACCAATGGTTGACGTCACTAATTTACAAAAAATTACGCCCGCGTCGGCAACCGACAAGCGGAGCAAAGATTCTCATCGTAAAAAAACAGGTCACGATGCAGAAGATAAGGCTGAGGACGAAGTCCAAGCCACCGGCGATCTCGCCTTTATTATGGATTTTCCGGTCGAGGAATTAACCCCGAAGGTCTATACCGCTCTCACCAATTTAGTTGCCGAGTTTAACCGCCAACGAGACGAGTTGGAACACACCCACGATCACGCGCTTTATCTGGAAGAGCAGGCGGATAAGCACGAATACTTGCCGACGCTCAGCCGACGCGGACTGCTACGTCACCTCTCTAGAATCATGGCACATTCGGAACGGGCGGGTTTAACCAACGGATTTGTTTATCTACACGTGCGGAACTTGGGTGAAATTCGACGGAACCACGGTCGCCAAGCGGCGGAGCACGCTTTGGTTCATGTCGCAGAAGTCCTGCAAAACGAACTGCGCGATAGTGATGTTCTTGGCAGCCTTGGCGGTGAAGACTTCGGCGTGGTCCTGACGGTTACGGATGCGGCGTCGGTAAAAGACAAAGCCAATGAATTGGCATCTGCCTTGGAATCGCGACGTGTTCGCTGGGGTGTGTCGTCGCTAGATGTAGAAATTTGGACAGGCATTCACATCTTCCGGTCGGCGCCGACACCAGAAGAAATTATCGAAGCGGCAGACCGGGTTCTGATTGATCGGGAGGGACGGCCTGCACTTGAGTCTGTGATCCCTTCCGAGATAAGCGCAGGACGGGCAGACGAAGACGTTGGCACGGAAGACATTCAGGCTGTGGCTGAGGATATTACGTCTGCTGATGTTTTGTTGATGAGTGAAATTGCCGCGCTTACGCCGAAAGACGAAGATGAAGATAAAGACGGCGAGGATTTAGGCGATAATATCGGGCAGTAGCTGATTCTCTATATTATTAATCTGGTCTTTTAAGACAAGTTTGCGTTTTTTCAGACGTTGGACCTGGAGTTGATTTGCAGGTTTATGTTCGAAAAGATGTTGGATGACGTCGTCGAGGTCACGATGCTCGACTATGAGTTCTTGAAGTTGTTTCTGAAGTTCTTCTTGGTCGTCCATTCCGTCCCGCCCCAGCACATATAATAGTACGACCCATTATAGCAGGTACGCCGGAGAATCGAACCGATTCGGCAAAAAAATATTGCGATTAGCAGAAATTATTTTTTTGATTTCACGTTGGTGGGATCAGATTAAAAAAGTTAAATCTGAGTAAAGCCTTCATTATAATCATGATTTTTGGACGAGGTGATTGCCCTCTACACGCCATCTAAGGAGCCTCAGAATTGTAGAATTTTTTTCAAAAATGGGGTACAATTGTTCGAATAAGAAAAGTATGGAGTTTAGTTAACTTAGTGGGAGAGACCAAAAAATGGATCTTGATGCACGAATCGAAGAATTAAAAATTCAACACCACGCACTCGAATCCGCACTTGAAGAAGCGGGTCAACGACAACCGGACGATATTGAAGTCCACAATCTAAAAAAGAGAAAGCTTCAAATTAAGGACGAGATCGCAAGGTTGACCTAACCAAGCGAACAGTCCGAAGTCCCTTCTGATCGACCCGGTCGCCTCATTTTAATCTATGTTGGCGAAGCGGTTCTTTTTTTAAATTTTAATAGATATGCTCGATACGGCGACCAATAACGTCGGCCAGCTATTCGTTTTTGCTGCCTTCAGCTTGCGGTGTGGCCTCAGCTTGCGGAGCGGCTTCAGGTTCAGCGGTTTTTGAATGGACCGTGCCTGCCCGTGCTCTGGCGATGGCGACGATTTTTTCGAGGTCCACGCCTGTACAAAGTCCTAAACTCACAGGGTTTTGTTGTTTGATGTTGGTCGAGTTCCAATGGGTTTTGTCGCGGATGGCATTAATTGTCGGCTTGGTGGTTCCAATCAGCCTGGAAATTTGCGCGTCACTGAGTTCAGGGTAATTTTTTAACAACCAGGAAATCGCATCAGGCCGGTCTTGGCGCTTGGAAACAGGCGTATAGCGTGCGCCCTTCTTTTTGTGGATAGGAATAACGATTTTGCGTTCGGCTTGGACGAGGTGCTGTGATGAATCTGCGGCGCAGCGGTCGATTTCTTCCTGCGTAAGCTCACCGTTGGCTATAGGGTCCATGCCTTGCATGCCAATGGCGACCTCGTCATCGGCAATGGCCTGGACTTCCAAATGATGCATTCCGCAGAACGTCGCGATCTGATCAAAAGTAAGAACCGTATTTTCGACTAGCCAAACAGCAGTCGCCTTGGGCATTAATGGTTGCGCCATGGGTATTAACCTTATCCTAGATAAAACTTTTTCGGCTTTAGAGAAGCCAATGAAACTGTTATCGAGTTATATACTGTTTTATGAATGGGTTGGTCAAACGGCGTGTGCGTAAAATTGGGAGGGAAAATTGGATATTGATGATCTGGAGCCAAGAAAAAAGCCGAAGGAAATAAAAAACCTGGAAATTATGTCGGTTGAGGCACTCAATAATTACATTGCCGAATTGGAGGAAGAGATTGCCCGGGTTCGGTCGGCTATTTCATTCAAGGAATCTGCGCGCGACGGAGCTGAGTCGTTTTTCAAAAAATAGTTCTTTTTGGTTAATCTCTTTTTAAGCGGGTGAAGATACGATCTCCGCGGAACCTAAAGGGATTGTTTTCAAATTGAAGCCTCCCTAACGACTTCTAAGCCGCCTGAAATTCATCATGAAATTCATCATGAAACTCAGGTGGCTTTTTTTTGTCCAAATTTAGGATGAGGGTTTTTCTGCAGCCGGATCAGGTTGCGGCTGTGCTGCTGGTGCGGGCTGAGCCGCAGGTGCTTCCGCTACAGGGGCTGGCTCAGCAGGAACGGCTTCGGCAACAGCTTCAGCAGCGGGTGGGGTTTCTGCTGCGACAGCGGCTTCCGCTTCATTCCCTTCTGCCGCAGGCGTTTCGCCATCTTCAGCATTTGTTTCCGCTTCAGCTTCCGCGTCACCTTCGGCAGCTTCCACATCAGTGGCTTCCGCATCAGGCTCAGCTTCTTCGGCCTCAGATGCCGGGATTTCATCTTCGGAGTAGACCTCATCATCGGCCTCTTCGTCTTCACCCTCAGCGTCTATGGCGTCTTCATCTTCTCCAGGAGCTTCCTCTTCGAGGTCTTCTGTCGCATCCTCCAAAGCTCTTTCGAGGACTTCTTCACGCCAGACGACTTCCCAAAGACTTAACCCGCCGTCAAATCCCTTCATATCGAATTTTTTTGTCTGGACGAATTGCATGCCTTTGCCCTGACAAATTCCGTAGACCGTATCGGAAACGAAAATTTGATCACCTTGCGCCTTATCGGTAATTCGGGCGGACAACTGGACTGTGGTACCGAAAAGGTCATTGTCTTCCGCGATTGGCTCACCCGCGTTAATGCCGATCTTGAGATGAAGCGGCAGTTCTGGATTAGCCTCAGTGTAGGCGATTGTGTCGACCTGCATCTGCGAGGCCGCCTCCACCGATTGAGAGGCATTATTGAAGCTGGCCATGATGCCATCGCCGGTATGTTTAATTTCATTGCCTTCGAATTTGCTCAAGGCTTCACGTACGATGCGGTTGTGTGCGCGGACGACTTCCTGCGCGCCTGCATCACCTAGGTCCTGGGTCATCGCTGTTGAGCCTGCAATATCGGTAAATAGAACGGATACTGTGCCTTGACGCTCGTCTTTTTGCTTCGGCTTGTTCCATTCTTCAAAGGCAAGGGTCAGGAACCGCGGGGCAACAGACTGGTCGCTATAATAGGTGTTCATGGCATTACGGCCCGCTTGGAACATTTGCATATAGCGCGAATCAGCCATTAGATATTCGTTAAATCGTTGGGCAAAAGAATCCGCATCGGCCTTAACAAAGCCAATGGCCTGGGCGCTTTCGGCCAAAATAGCGATCACGGCGTCGGGACCTAGTTGGCGCAACTGCCCCATGGCTTCAGAGGCACCAGCGAGATACAAATTCACGCCAAATCGGTTGAAGTTATCCATTTTTTTCAGTTTGCGTTTGCGCTTGACCAAGGACTTATCGAGAAATTCCATGAGGTAGTCTCGGTGGTCTTCCAGTGAAATAGAGAGCGCGTCTTGTAGGTTGAGCCCGTCTTCTACGGCTTCCTGTTCCGCGATAGGGTCCGCATCCATGCCAGGCCCCTCATCGTCGAAATCATCCACGTCAGTGTTGGTTCTTTTGCCGGAGGATGATTGCTTGGAGTTTCTGCTGCCCTGAACTGGGGAAGAGGCGAAAGCAGATTTGGGTATAAATCTCATCGCCATATATGAGGCGCTAACTAAAAACGTAATGATAAAGATGGCGAACCAAATATTGGACTGTGACGCGTTGCTGAAGCCGGAGTCTTTAAGCCATACCCCAGATAAACTGGCCAATGCTAGAGCTATGATAGTGCTAAACAGAAGCACCCAAAGGAGTTTTATGACAAGCCCAATGGCACTGGTTCCTTGAGCCGGAGCGTCATCATATTCTATTGAGCGACGTCGGCTTCCTTTGGACTGTTTCGAAATTTTTATATTAGGTGCAGAAGATGCTTTCTTCTGTGGTTCCGATGCTTTTGGCGCTGCCTTTTTGGGCGGATCTTTTTGAATTGTAATGCCGAGACTTTCACTGGCGAATACAATAGTTTCTTTGCTCGCGCCGGCCTGACGGTCAAATGCATCTTTAATAACTTTAACCGCCTGCACCGTGCTCAGTCGATCAAGGGCCTTGGCATCTGTAACGGCGGCTGTTTGTTTGTTGCTGGGGTATTGGGCGTGAATCTCCCACCGCCCGTTCTTTTGGACGTGGACTTCAAACGAAACGTCGTTCGTGCCGGCCATCTTTCCCCCGTAGACCGGACCCAACCGGTACAATTAAGTGTACAATGCCAAACCATTGACAATACGCACAACACCAATCCGTAGGCACCTTTTTTAATCTAAGGCGTCTTACAGCTTCGTTAAAATTACTATAAATGAAAAATAACCTCTAGCGGTATGAAAAAACGAATTATTCGTTCCAGATAACCTCGTAGAGGGTGGGGTCGTTTTCAAAGCCCTTCATCGGGAAACCGCCCCGACTTTCGAACTTAATCTCTTTGCCTGAGCAAATACCTTGCACGATTTCCGAAACGAATATCTGTTCAGATTGGGCTTTATCGACAATACGCGCGGCCATTTGCACCGTGGTGCCGAATAGATCGTTATCTTCAGCGATTGGCTCGCCTGCGTTGAGGCCAATCTTAATATGCAGTGGTAAGTCCGGATTGGCCTCGTTATGGGCCATCACATGACGCTGCATATCCATAGAGGCTTCGACTCCTTGCGAGGTAATGGGGAACGAGGCCATGATGCCATCACCCGTGTGCTTGATTTCCTTGCCGGCAAATTTGGTCAGCGCTTCGCGGATAATCCTATTGTGCGCTCGGACGATCTGTTGCGCGACCGCGTCACCTAAATCTTGTGTCATCGCCGTGGAGCCAACAATATCGGTAAACATGACGGTTACAGGCCCCGCGTTTTCTTCTTTCTGTTTCGGCTTGTTCCATTCTTCCATCGCCACCGTCATTTGTTTAACGCCTGATGCCTCTTCGGTGAAGTAAGTGTTCATGGCGTTTCGGCCAGCTTGGAATATCTGCATATAACGGGCGTCAGCTAGAAGGTATTCCTGGTACTTTTCTGAGAAGCTTGTTGCTTCTTCTTTCTTAAAGCCAAGAACGGTGACAGCTTCCGATAGAATTTCAGCCGAATCACGCGGATCGACGTTACGTTTTTCATTCAGTATTTCGCACGCACCTGCCAAGAAGAGGTTGATGCCGAACTTATTAAAGGCATCCATAGTGACTTCGCTGGCTTGAACCTGGGCCAATGCCTGCCCCAAGTATTGCATAAGGTAGACTTTCTGCTTTTCACCATGCGGCGACAGGCCTGTAGATTCTGTCTCATCAGACTCTTCTTCGGCTTCTTCTTCAATTTCTTCTTCGTCCGGTTCCTCATCCAGAGAAAGCTCTTCTTCGGGTTCTTCTTCTTTTTCTTTTTTCTTCTTTTTCTTTTTCTTTTTCTTTTCAGCAAGGGCGTCCCCTGCGTCTTCCAAGTATTTGGACGCATCCAGCTTTTTCTTTTTAGATCGCTGGGGGCGAGCCTGGGCACGGGGCGCGGGGGAACTTCTTTTATTTTTTAGGGACGCGTAGGCCATAATAACGGCTAAGATTAAGAACGTACCGACGAATATTCCCGATAATAAATTGGTCTTCGCATTACGCCCCATCGATGAGCCGTCAAGCAATACGCTGATCATAAAGGTCAACGCAGCAGCGGCTCCCAGACAAAATAGAGTGGCGAGTAAAAATTTAACAAAGGAGGCTACGAAAGAGCCCTTATTTAATTCGGGGGCGGCTGCATAGTTGACCGCTACATTCTGAGATCGATCCCCACCACCGTGTAGGCCGGTTCCTCCGCCCCCACCGACCGCGCCAGGCCCAATACCGGATCTAAGCGCGTTTGCATCTCTCTGTTTATCTGCTGATTCAGGCGAATGCTGGAAAACGACAATTTCTTCGCTGCGCCCGGAATCGGGATCATAAGACTCGCGTATGACCCTGGCTCCTTTGTAGCCATGTTGGCCAAAGGATTTTGCTTCCTCGATCGCAATCTTGCCCTTTGCCGCAGGGTAACGGGCCTGGATGTGCCACGAATCACCCTGCATGACATGAACTTCGAACGATACTTCGCGTCGACCCGCCATCTTAACCCGGTTCCTTCGCAAATTCAGGGCAGGCAAACAAAACCGAAGCCAAGTACTCGACCGGCCCTTATTATTCGCCTACATACCCGTATATTCTTTTTTAGAGTTTAAGAGAAATTTTATCCACTGCAAAGCGGGATCACGTTATTTTTAAAAGTTTTAGACTAGGTTAATTACAGATAAAAAAAGGGCACCCTAACAAAAAGGCACCCTTTTTTTTAATTTAATCGAAATTATCTTACTCTTTAAGGCCGAACCCTTTGAATTTCTTGTTAAATTTGGCCAGCTGACCGCCACTATCGAGCAATCGATGCACGCCCGTCCATGCAGGATGGGTGAGGGGGTCAATGTCCAGCTTTAACGAATCGCCTTCCTTACCCATGGTCGACCGAGTTTCATAGGTCGTTCCGTCCGTCATTTCGATGGTGACGGTGTGGTAATCAGGGTGAATATCTTTTTTCATTGCTCTGCTCCGCTTCTGAAGGCGCCCTATATACGCGCCCGCGTCCGGGGATACAAGGGGCTTCCTTTAACTCTCGTTCGAAGGCTTTTTTAGGAGTGCGAAAATACTGAGCGCTGCGACCAACAGCATCATTCCGCCACCCACAAAATAAGGCCAGTCCTTGCCCAATTGTGCGAATAAAAGCCCAGCCCAGGCAGGGCCGACAATCCGAGCAAAGGTTGTCGCAGAACGGGTGACGCCCATGATTGCACCTTGGTTCTCATCATCCACTTGCAGGGAGATTAAGCTGTTGAGCGATGGTGATAGAGTGCTGAACCCGTAAGCAAGAACGGCCATTGCCAATGCCAATATCCATAAGTTTTCAGAAAACGGAATGAGCACCATACCAATTGCCAGGGCGACCGATCCTTGAATAATAAGCTTGGCCTCCCCAAACCGATTGGCCAGGCGACCAATCAGCCCGCCTTGAATGGCCGCGCTAACAATGCCTACCCCGGCGAATAAAAACCCATTTTGCTGAGGGCCCCAGGCATAGGTCCGTTCCGACCACATCGCGAATGTTGCCTCCATGCCCGCGAAGACAAATGTCGCCAGAAATGACACCATGATCAAAAATCCGAGTTTGGGAGTCTTGAACGCCTGCACCATTCTTTGAAAACGTTGCTCAGGCGGGCGGGCGGCAATGCGGGCACGAATTTCTTCCGATAGAGACTCTTTTAGAATGGCAACCGCTAGCACCAGGGCCACCAACGATAAGCCAGCGGCGGCAAAGGCCGGCAGGCTATAGTCAGCGGTTGCTGGATCAGCACCTGCAAGAAGGCCACCAATCGCAGGGCCGACAATAAATCCAAGCCCGAACGCCGCCCCAATCAGCCCCATTCCCTTAGCACGATCTTCCCTTGTCGTGATGTCAGCCATGTAAGCGAAGGCGGCGGAGATATTGCCTGCCATGGCCCCGCCAATCGCGCGAGCCGCGAATAAGGCGGCTAGGCTATCAACGAACCCCAGCCAGATATAGCTTGCCGCTGTCCCAGCCAAAGTAATAAGCAGCACAGGCCTACGCCCAATTCTATCGCTCATGCGGCCCCACACAGGGGCAGCAATCAACTGGGTTAGCGAATAGGTCGCCATCACCAAGCCTACCGTGAACGGATCGGCATGGAAGTGCTCGGCATAGAACGGCAGCAACGGAATGATGATACCGAAGCCCATTAAGTCGATAAATACGATGAGGAAAAGAGGAAGCATGCAGAGCTTACTTAACGCTGAGTCAGCTTAAGTTCAATACGCCGATTGCGTCTGAAGGCTATTTCGTCTTCGCGGGCATCCAGGGGCTGATGCTCACCGAACCCCGTGGCAGCCAAGCGTTCAGCCGGAATTCCCTGGGCCGTCAGAAATTTAACCACGGAAATTGCCCGTGCCGAAGACAGTTCCCAATTCGACGAATATTTTGGTGTGCGGATGGGAATGCGGTCTGTGTGACCATCGACCCGAAGCACCCAATTAATTTTAGCCGGAATTTTTTTTGAAATATCCCGTAGCGTCGTTGCCAATTGGGTTAGCTGGGTCTCTCCGGCTCCGCCAATTTTGGCAGACCCGCTGCCAAACAGGACTTCCGATTGAAAGACGAAACGGTCCCCGACGACGCGAATGTCCTTCTGTTTGCCCAGTAGATTACGCAGTTTGCCAAAGAATTCCGACCGATACTGCGATAGCTCCTGCACTTTTGTCGCTAGGGCCGCATTCAGGCGCTTGCCCAAGGAGACGATTTGAATGTTTTTCTCCTTCGCGGTTTTCTCTGCCGCATCTAACAGGCCGGAAATTTTAGCGATCTGAACACGAAGGGCGGCTGTTTGTTGGGTCAGGAGTGCGATCTGGGCGCGCGCACTTTTAGAGAGCTCTTGTTCTTTCAGCAGCGCTGTTTCGGTGTCTTCGACATTGCCCAACAGGCCCTTGTTTTCTTTTTCCAGAGATTCTTTCAAGGCCTGAAGAGCTGCGACACTCTGGGTGAGCTGGGCCAGTTCACTCAGTTGGACTTTTATCTTCTCCTTGTCCACCTCTATGCTTTTGAAAGCATTTTCCAATTTTGCAGACAATTCAGCGGACTTTTCTTTAAGGTCTTTAACACTGGTTTCAGCACCTTCGGCCCGGACCGTCAGGGCCTGAATGGCGGCACTCATTTCATCCCGCGCATTGACCGAAGATTGAAGCTCTGTCGAAAGTTGTGCCACGTTGGAGCGAAGGTCTGTGTTGGATTTGCGTTCTAGAGCTAAAAGCTCTGCAAGTTCTCCGACCTGGCCGCGGAGCTTATCCAGGGCTGAATCCTTGCCTGTAATCGCCTCATTCAAGAAAAATTGCGCCAACACAAAAATCATCAGCAGAAAAATGATCACCATCAACAGCGTTGCCAAGGCGTCAACGAAACCGGGCCAGGTGTTGGTGCTGCGTTGGGCGCGTCGGGCGAGAGTGGGCATATGCTCAATCCCCGGTTACGAATCCGGGTCCTCGGATTTGGCCGCGATGGTGCGGGCCAAAAGCCGGACCTCGCGCCGGACCAACTGATTTAGTTCTTCGCGTCCCGAATGCATCTCTTCAAGCAAGCGCGCCAGATAAAGGTCTAAATTACGGATGTGAATGCGGCTGGCTTCGTCGAGACCACCGACGCTATCACCCTCGCCAAATTTCGTGAATACCGACCTCATCTCAACCTGGCTTTCGGCCAGACTTTTCATCAGCGCCTGTTCGGTACGCATATGGTCGGTCAGGGTGCCCAGTTTTTCGCTGAGTTCCACAAGTTGCACGTTGCTGAGGGTTCGGCTCTCTTCACCGCGGGTTAGCGTGCGTTGCAAGTTATCCAGGCTTTCTGCCGTTTGTTCCAGCAAGGCCTGCACATAAGCCGGTACCGAATGGTCGCCATCGCCGGATAAGGCACCGGTGCTGAGACGGGTTAGGCTGGAAAGCCATTCTTCCAGGTCATTGTAAAACCGGTTCTGAGCTTGCCCTGCTTGAAGATCCAGAAAACCGAGTACCAATGAACCCGCAAGTCCGAAGAGGGATGAGCTAAAGGCGGTTCCCATCCCATCCAAGGGCGCCTGCAGGCCGCTTTTTAAGGCACCAAAGACCTTCGAGGCATCACCGTCAGCAACAGACAGGCTGGATATAACGTTGCCGATGGAAGACACCGTGCCCAGCAATCCCCAAAATGTTCCGAGCAAACCTAAGAAAATAAGCAGGCCGATGGTGTAGCGGGAAATATCCTTGGACTCGTCCAGCCGTGAGTAAATCCCATCCAACAGAGACCGCATCGAAAGCGTTGAGAGGCTAATCCGGTCTGAATGCTCCCCCATCATGGTCGCCATCGGGGCCAACAGACGTGGCTCTACCTTTTGCGATAACACCGTGCGGTCGGTTTGCCGGAACCCTTCGATCCACGCAACCTCTGGCCCTAACATCAGAACTTGGCGGAAATTATAGATGATGCCCAGGATCAAGACACCGAGGATCAATCCATTAAGCGGACCATTGGAGAGAAAGGCATCGCGCAACGGCTGGAACAGCATGCCACAAACGCCCAGCACCGTTGCCAGGAATAGAATCATGCGGAACAGGTAGCGGCGAGGCCGGGACATGCCGGAAGACCTTTCAGATTGTCTTTAGCCGGATGTCACAATGTGTCAGGCGGCCGATTGTTTGGCCCACTCCCCTAGCGTTCCACAACATTAACATCGACCCGGTTAATGGGTTTTTCGGTTGATTTGTTGCCGAGGGCGCGGACGTCAATTCGCGTACTGCGGACGCCGCTTTCGATCAGAAACGAGCGAACCGAAAGCGCTCGGGACAACGAAACCCGCCGGGCTTTGCTCGATGATATGGAGCCACCGCCAGCATAGGCCAGCAATTGCAGTCTGAGCGTTGCCGCTCCCTTAAGCTTGCCGGCAATAGCCCGTAAGCCGTCTTTGGCATCGTTGGGAAGCTTGCTCGCCCCAGGATTAAAGACCACGCGGATCGCTTTGCCAGCTTTGATGTCCCCGCCTTTAGGAGGAAGAGACGCCGTCTGCTTGGGTTTCGGTGCCGGTTTGGCCTCAACCTTTTTAACTGGCGTAGGTGCTGGCGGCGGCGGTGGTGGTGGGGGAGCCGCTTCGACCGGTTTTGTTTCGACCGCAGGTGGCGGTGGTGGTGCGGCAACGGGTGCCGCGACTACTTTTGCTGGCTTAGGTGCAGGTTTCGGCTTTGGTGCCGGAGGCGGCGGTGGTGGCGGCGCAACCGCAACTACTGCAGGCGCTTTGATAACGGGCTTGGATTTAGCTGGGGCTGAAATTCGGGGCGCTTTCCGTGGCTTTGCTTTTCGCACCATCTTAGGGAATTTAACCTTAGGCCGCCTTAATTTAGGAGCCGCGCCGCGTGCCATACGCGACGGGGTTGAGCCGTCCGGACGAATAAGGAGGCGCGAGACCGGGGCGCGTCTGCTCGGCATGATCGTGCCAATGGTATCAACCGGACCGCCATAGACATCTGTTGAAAAGGAAAGACCACTTTGGGGCCGCGTTACAGCGCCAACTCCACCGTCTTCCAAGACGCTCATATCGATAGAGACATTAGGATCGATAGGCCCAATGACGCCAGACTGAGCATGTGCTGGTTGAAGGGCTCCTATACCCAAGATCACGGCAATTGCCACAATGGATACAACGCAACAACGGATACGTCGGCGGTTCGTCATTGGCTAGCTAACTCCCTGATATTCGTGCCAGTTTCGCGCCCTATCCCGAGCAACATTACGGCACCCCCTGCCAATTTATTTTTATCTTATGTCAACATAAACAAGCGACGCGCCGCGCACAACTGGTTTGCAAGCAGTAATTATTTGAGTTGGAGATTGTAGCGGCAGGCTATTTTGAAGTTTTGTTAGCACTACGGAGAATTTTTCCGAGCGGCGTTTGCAACGGACTGTTGGTCGCTAAAATATTGCCGCTGTCGAGCATTTTCGTGCCGCCATCGATTTCGTAGACCAATCCCCCAGCTTCGCGGACAAGAACGATGCCTGCCGCAATATCCCAGGCGTTGAGCCCAGTTTCCCAAAATCCGTCGTAACGACCGGCGGCGACGTAAGCCAGATCCAGCGCTGCAGAGCCAAACCGCCGAACCCCCGCTGAAACCGCCATCACAGCCTCTAATTCTTTAAGAAACTGCGGATGATCCTTGGCCCCCAAAAACGGGATGCCGGTTGAAAATAGCGACTCATTCATTTCCTTGCGGCCGGACACCCGAAGGCGACGACCATTCAAAAATGCGCCTGAACCTTTTTCTGCCCAGTACATTTCATCGTGAATGGGCTCATACACGACACCTGCATAGGGAATACCGTCGCGCTCCAACGCGATAGAGATCGAAAAATGTGGAATGCCATGGAGGAAATTAGTGGTGCCGTCCAATGGATCAACAATCCAGCGATTAGAGATGTCTTCGCCTTTGATCTCTCCGCCTTCTTCCAACAGGAAGCCGAACCGAGGGCGCGCTTTTTGGAGTTCTTCGCGCAGAATTTTTTCGGCCTTGTGGTCGGCGTTGCTGACAAAATCAGCCGGTCCTTTTTGAGAAACCTGGAGATGTTCGACCTCACCAAAGTCACGGATAAGCTTCCGCCCAGCCTTTTGGGCAGCAGCGGTCATCACATTTAAGAGGGGAGAGCGGGGATGGGCCATGAAAAATTATCAGTCCTTAGCCCGTTCCACGTAGGTGCCGTCTTCAGTTGCGACGACAATACGGGTGCCGGTTTCGATGTGCGGCGGAACTGAGGTGCGGATGCCATTTTCCAAGGTGGCGGGTTTGTAGCTGGACGAAGCAGTCTGTCCCTTAACCACCGCATCGGCCTCGGTAACTTCCAAGGTGACGTGGTCGGGCAATTGGATGCCGATGGGGCTATCTTCGTAGGATTCAAGCATGACTTGCATGCCGTCTTGAAGATAGATCGCTTGTTCTTCAGATACCGTGCCGCTGTCCAAGACAATCTGATCATAGGTGTCATTATCCATGAACGTATGCTTGCCATCATCAGAGAACAGGAACTGGTATTCTTTTTGGTCCAGTCGGGCGCGCTCCACCGTTTCTGCCGCGCGGAAACGTTCGTTAAGTTTTGATCCGCTGCGCAGGTCTTTGAGTTCGACCTGTAAATAGGCGCCGCCCTTGCCGGGTTGAGTGTGTTGAATTTTAACCGCACGCCAGAGCTTTCCCTGGTGTTCGATCACCATGCCGGGGCGAACTGCATTTCCATTAATTTTCATGATCTTATCCGTACTTTGGCCGATGTTTTAAGCCGAAGAATTAGCCTTAAACCGAAGGTATAGAACGTGGTGTTCTGTTGCGGCGCGGAACCTATCAGCTTGCTTCACTGCTGGCAACGGCGATCATGTCGTTAAACGCCTTCACGGCAGCACCGGGGCCGTCGGGATGGTTCCAGACCGCCGACACGACCGCCAAAAAATCAGCCCCGGCACGCACCAATGGCGGCGCGTTTTCGACTGTGATGCCACCGATCGCAACTGAGGGCACGGTGGTTGCGTCCGTCCAGGCGGTGAGTGTCTCAATGTCGGCGTGGTGTTTGGCTTCTTTGGTGGTGGTTGGAAAGAAGGCGCCAAAGGCAACGTAGTCGGCACCCTTGTCAGCGGCTTCCATCGCAAGGTGGCGGGAATTGTGGCAGGTGACCCCAACAATCGCACCATCCGCAAGCATTGTCCGCGCCTCATCATAGGAGGCATCCTGTTGTCCCACGTGGACGCCATCGGCGCTTACGTCCCGGGCTAAATCAGGCCGGTCATTAATAATGAAGGCGACGTCGTGTTCCTGGGTCACGGGCTGAAGAATATCGGCGGCAGCGCGGATCGCATCATCGTCCGCATCCTTCAAGCGAAGCTGCAAACAGGCGACATCTCCGCCATCAAGGGCACGGGCCAAGGGGTCACGGAACTTAGCCGCATCCAATGTCGGCGGTGTAATGAGATAGAGTCGGCAGGTCATATTATTTAGGTCTCTCTAAGCCAATTTCGGCAGGCAGCGTCAGGGTCATTTGCCGTGGCCAAATCCAGCGCCTTTTCCGCGCCGTTGTCCAGGCCGGCATTTAGCTGAGCTGCGATATCCGCAATTTTTCTCATAACGTCGTCGGATGCTTGCAGCCGAATTGTTTTAACGCCATTCCGCAGTGCGTTCATTGCCCGCCCCGCATCTGCGCCACAGTCTAGAACAGCCTTGGCGGAAGCATTTGGATAGGCGGCCATGGCTTGATCCGTAATTTCTCGAAACACCTTGGCCCCCATGAACGCTGCAGCATCAGCGGCACTCCGTAACGTCACCCCAAGCCCAAGCTCGTCCGCAGCCGCCATCGCGGTTTTCGCATGTTCCAATGAATGCACGATAATGGCTTTGTTTGTCATGCTCTAAAGTTGGCACAGAGTAAGGCCTGACAAAAGAAAAACGGAGCCCCGAAGGACCCCGTCTCTCATATTATTTTGCAAGGTTGGCTTTTATTATAAGCCGGCCATCACAACTGCGGTATCGGACAAGCGGTTGGAGAATCCCCATTCGTTGTCGTACCACGACAATACCCGGACGAAGTTACCTTCGATGACCTGTGTTTGGGTCGAATCAAAGCTGGAACTGTGCGGGTTGTGGTTGAAGTCGACCGAGACCAAAGCTTCGGTTACATATTCCAAAACACCCTTCAGACGGCCGTCGGATGCTTCCTTCATCGCCGCATTTATCTCTTCGGCCGTGGTGTCGCGCGACGCCGTGAAGGTCAGGTCGATTACAGAAACGTTCGGTGTCGGTACGCGGATTGACGTTCCATCAATCTTGCCCAGGAGTTCCGGAAGCACCACACCAACGGCCTTTGCCGCACCTGTTGAGGTCGGGATCATGGAGACTGAAGCAGCGCGCGCCCGACGCGGATCGCTGTGCAGAGTATCAACCGTGCGCTGATCACCCGTGAACGAGTGGATCGTTGTCATGAAGCCTTTTTCGATGCCGACGGCCTTATGCAGCACGTCAGCCACCGGGGCCAAGCAGTTGGTGGTGCAGGATGCGTTGGAGACAACCGTGTGTTCGGCGGTTAGTTGGTCATGGTTGACGCCATAAACAACCATCTTGTCCGCGTCGCCAGCAGGGGCGGAGATCAAAACCTTCTTGGCTCCAGCCTCCAGGTGAGTAGCGGCTTTGTCACGGGAAGCAAAAATTCCCGTGCATTCATAAGCGATATCAACACCAAGCTCGCCCCAAGGCAGTTTGGTCGGATCACGCTCTTGGGTCACCTTGATGGGACCCGTGCCGACATCAATGGTATCGCCGTCAATTTTAACGTCTGTGTTCAAGGTGCCGTGCACCGAATCATACTTTAACAGGTGAGCATTCATCTCGACCGATCCGAGATCGTTGATCCCCACCACTTCTACATCCGTGCGACCTGATTCGATCAGAGCGCGCAACGCGAGGCGACCAATCCGGCCAAAGCCATTAATACCAACGCGAACAGCCATTGCTATCTCCGTTCAATTTTATTCTGTGAGTTTCGTAAAAATCTGAAGGCGTTTTTATCATACCATCCCAAACTGTAAAGTGTCCTGGCCCAGACTGTAAAGTGTCCAAGCAAGGGCCCTGGCGCGGGTGTGCTTCTTGACGCCGTCCGTCCCCAGCCCCTATGCTGCGCAAGCAATTATTAGAATTCTTTTTATATGCGGGGGTAAGGAGCACGTAGGGCTCCTCCAAGTTATTATGAACGTTAGAAAATCCCCTCGGTTGGAACGGGCGCAGCAACAGTTGGATAACGCTGTCGCAAGGCTTGAGGCCGTGCACGCAAACAAGGGGCCTTCGTCTGGTGGTGACTCGACTCAATTAGTAGAAGAACTCGAATCGGCGAAAGCTGAGAACGAGAGTCTTAAAGCGATGAACGAGACCGTTTCCGGGCGACTGGATTCGACCATCGGTCGACTTAAACTTATTTTGGAAAGCTGACTCCATGGCACATGTTAGCGTCACCATTAATGGTCACGACTTTTCAATCGCCTGCGACGATGGGCAAGAAGCGCATTTGTCGCGCCTCGCATCCTATGTCGACAAGCGGGTTGGTGAATTGGTGGCATCGATTGGTCAGGCTGGTAATGAGCGATTGCTGGTTATGGTCTGTTTGTTGATCGCCGATGAATTGTCAGATGTTTATGCTGAAATAGACTCTCTGCGCAACCAGGATCAAGGTGCCTCAGCGCGTCTTCAGGCCGAAGAAACCCTGGGCGGCAGCATGGAAATGTTGGCGCAACGCATCGAAGCCATTGCCGAAAGCATGGAACGGCCCTAAATTGGTTCTTAGGACGGACGCTGCAAGGTGCGTCAGACTTTTACATCCCTGGGGCCATAATTTTCTCTAGGGAGCTGTCCCTGCCGGGCTCCTGGGCTCGGTATATGGCGCCCACCTGCAACTGCAGGCCACAGAGGATACACACAGTCAACGCCCGCTGCGGCTCCGTCCTACTAAATTTCCTTCATGAAACGTATTGTGTCTTCATGCCCAATCTCGATCAGGAAAAGAAGCTGCTCCGCGTTGAATTGCGTGCTCGGCGCAAGATTGCTCATGCGGAAATTTCCGATGAGGCTGAGAGGGTATCTGCGCACATCTATGAGTTTATAGAGAGCGGTCACAGTGGCGTTGTCGCGGGATACTGGGCTGTAGGCTCGGAAATATCGATTGAGCCCGTCCTCAACCGCCTATGTTCGGAAGGGATAATATGTGCACTGCCGGTGGTGGTTGATCGGGACGCTGGATTGGTGTTTCGGCGCTGGCAACCGGGGCAAGAACTTGGCTCCGGGCCGCTCGGAATCCGCCAGCCCCTGGAAGACGCAGAGCTTGTAACCCCACGATTGGTGTTGACCCCGTTGCTGGCGTTCGACACAACAGGCCATCGTTTAGGACAAGGCGGTGGGTTCTATGACAGGACCCTTGAAAAACTACGTGCCCAAGGAGACGTGACGGCGGTTGGAATTGCCTACGCAGCGCAACAGGTGGATCATGTTCCCCACGGTCCAACAGATGTAAAGTTAAATGCCGTCATTACGGAACAAGAAATTTTAAGGATCGGGTAGCCCAAATATGAAGATATTGATTTGCGGCGATGTGATGGGCAAGTCCGGGCGACGGGCTGTTGAAGCTTATGTGCCGACGCTGCGTGAAAAGCTGGGTCTGGATTTTGTCGTCGTAAATGGCGAGAACGCGGCGCATGGTTTCGGCATCACTGAAAAAATGTGCGACGCGTTTTTTGATCTGGGCGTAGATGTCATTACCACCGGCAATCACGTCTGGGACCAGCGCGAGATCATGAACTACATCGGTGATGAGCCTCGCTTGCTGCGCCCAATCAATTATCCGGAACATACTCCTGGATCAGGGGTTGGTGTGTTCGAGATAAAAGATGGTCGCAAAGTCGTGGTGCTACACCCCATGGGCCGATTGTTTATGGAAGCCTTAGACGACCCGTTCGCCTGTATTGAGAAAGAGATGAATAAATACAGCTTAGGTTCCACGGCAGACGCAATTGTTGTCGATGTCCACGGTGAAGCCACCAGCGAGAAAATGGCCATGGGGCATTTCTTGGATGGCCGCGTCTCTGCCGTAGTCGGCAGCCATAGCCATGTGCCAACGGCGGACGCACAAATTCTGCCGGGTGGTACTGGATACCAAACCGACATGGGCATGTGCGGCGATTATGATTCGGTGATCGGTATGCTGAAAGATCGCGCCTTGGCTCGTTTCACGACAAAGCTTCCGACAGGTCGTCTTGAACCCGCTGAAGGTGAGGGAACTCTTTGTGCCGTCTATGTCGAGACCGATGACGAAACGGGCCTTTGTAATGACGTTTGCCCCGTTCGCGTTGGCGGTCGGTTGGCGGGGGCATTGCCGGAAGTGTATTAATTGAGCTTTACTCAGCACCCTTCGAGACGCGTGATTCTCACGCTCCTCAGGATGAGGTCTTTATTTATTTTATTGTTAATTACAATATCTTACCTAATAACCTCATCCTGAGGAGCGCTCATTTGAGCGCGTCTCGAAGGGTGCTCAGCGGCACAATACAAGAGAATAAGAACCACTACCCATGCAAGACTACGACCTCATCATCATCGGCGCCGGGGCTGCAGGCCTTATGTGTGCGGTGGAAGCGAACAAGCGCGGACGCAGAGTGTTATTGCTCGACCAGGCAGCGAAGGTGGGGCAGAAGATTCGAATTTCAGGCGGCGGTCGGGCGAACTTCACCAACCTACATGCCTCACCCGCGAACTTTCTATCGGACAATCCACGGTTCTGCGTCTCAGCCCTAAAACGCTATACCCAGCATGATTTTATTGCGTTGGTGGAAAAGCACGGCATCGCCTATCACGCGCGCGACCACGGCCAGTTGTTCTGTGACGAAAATGCCTGGCAGATCATCGATATGTTGGTGGAGGAAGCGCGGGGGGTACACATTCAGACAGCAACGAATGTGGCGCATGTATCCAAAGATGAACACCAGTTTACAGTAGAAACAGATCGCGGAATTTTCTTATCCGAGTCCTTGGTCATCGCCACCGGCGGACCCTCCATTCCGAAAATGGGATCAAGCGGTTTTGGCTATACTGTTGCTAAGCAGTTCGGCCTTAATGTCATTGATCCACGCCCCGGTCTCGTGCCGTTGACGTTTGATGCAGAAACTTTGGCGAAGCTAGAAGGACTGGCAGGAGTTTCCTTGGATGCGACAGTAAAGCTCGGCAAAATTAATTTTAGCGAGGCTCTGCTGTTTACTCACAGGGGGCTCAGCGGTCCCGTGATCCTGCAAATTTCGTCCTACTGGCAGGATGGCGATACCATCACAATCGATTTGCTGCCGGGCACTGACGTGTTCAAAGCTTTGAAAGAAGCGAAGGCCCAGCAACCCAAGAAGGAAGTGCATACCGTCCTTGCCCAAACTCTGCCGAAACGCTTGGCGCAACGGATCGTTCAGTGGGCGGCGTGCGAGGGGCGATTGGCGGAGATGTCGGATAAATCTCTGCGGCGCTTGGCTGAGAACGTTAATGCATGGCGATTAACACCAAATGGGTCCGAAGGCATGCGCACGGCAGAGGTCACCGTCGGCGGCGTTGATACCAAAGAACTGTCGTCGAAAACCATGGAAGTGAAATCTGTCCCCGGCCTCTATTTCATTGGCGAGGCGGTGGATGTCACCGGTCACTTAGGCGGTTTTAACTTTCAGTGGGCCTGGGCATCGGGACATGCGTGTGGCCAATTGGTGTAATCAGGTAGCTTAAAGGATCAGCCACCCAGCTTCTTTAGCCTGGCTTTTGCTCTTTTGTAGCCTGCTTTGGCAGATTTTTTATACCATTTCACCGCAGCGGGGCGGTTTTTCGGCACGCCTAAACCTTTCTCGTGCAAGGTGCCGACATGGTACATGGCCCGCCGGCCACCTTTGTTGGCGGATTTTAACAGCCACCCCATAGCAACCGTGTAATCCCTTTTAACGCCCTGGCCGCGCAGGTAGTGCAGGCCGACACGTGTGAGGCCGGTTCGCGACCCCTTATTAGCTGCTCTTTGGTACCAGTCTAGGGATTGCTTATAGTCTTTCTTAACACCCTTGCCGCGGTAGTGAGCGACCCCAAGGCGTTTTGCGCGCGGGTGCTACCAAGACCGGACGCATCCGTATACCATTTGATTGCTTGCTTGGTGCTCTTCTTAGCTCCCCGGCCTCGTTGATAGTGCACGCCAATCATATAAGCTGCATATTTCTCACCTTTTTTGGCGGCCTTTTTGTAGTACCCCAGAGACTTTTTGTAGTCCTTGGCGGCTCCAGCGCCCCGATAATAGTGGCCGCCACATTGCAGCATCGCCCGGACAAATCCTTGGGCGGCACTTTTTTCGAACCATCCAAGGGCCTTGGTTGCGTCCTTTTTCAATCCGCCCCGCCCACTTCGGTAGTACTGACCTAATTTATACTGCGCCTCGCTATGTCCTTGTTTCGCCGCTTTGGTATAGGAGGCTGCGGCCTTCTTCAGGCTTTTCTCTTTAGCAAATTTCTCGCCCTGCTCAAAAGCAGCTTTGGCCGCAGCGGAGGGTTCGGCGGCAAGTGCCGTGTCCGATCCAATAAATGATCCAAGCAGAGCCGCTACCACAACAAAACGAGCAAGGGCAGCCGTTGGCTTCCCCAGTAAGCGGAATAAACGCATTAGAAATACTCCCGTTGACTAAGCACTGGTGTTACCACCGATTTCGCGCGCCAGCGCGGTGAAAACAACCCCCATACACCACCTGAAATAGTACAACTTCTGAGGATTTTTTTCAACTTTTATGGCGGAAGGCTTGTGATTTTGTAGGGCTTCTAGCGGGATATAAGGGGTTGTAAAATATCCTTGAGCCAGCTGAGAACCTTGTCTTTAACGCGCCCATCCAGGTCACCGTCAAATCCCTGTGGATTCCCATTAATGTGCTTAAGGTTATGCGAGACATCGGTGGGTAAATAGACTTCGCTGCCATCTGATCTATTGCTCAATATCTTCGCAAATAGACCGGCATCGCGCTCTGCGGAGACCTGAGTATCAGCCATTCCATTGATAACCAGAATTGGGCCGCTAAAAGATGAAGCTAAAGTGGGCGTATCAAGGGCTAGGGCAGATTTTAAAAAGGGGCCAATGTAGTCGGGGTAAAATATTCTTAGACCAGATGGGACGTCTGAAGGAACTTTTCCTGTGGCTAAAATCGCCTTTTGTATTCGCCGGTTCTCTTTCAAGAAGAATTCTCGCGCCTGGGGCTCGGCTTTTTGGTGAGATAAGATTGCGCAGATTTGTTCGCTGATAATGTCTCCCAAGGATCGACCTGCTGTCGCCGCTAAGATCAACAACTTGGGGGCGGGAGCGTCGAACTTTTGATTTTGGGATACATCGAGAGCGATTGAGCCGCCTTCGCTGTGGCCAAAAATGCCGACGCTATCGCTGTCTATTTTTGGCCGTGATGCGAGGAATTTAAAGGCAAAGGTCGCGTCATTAACAAAACTTTCCCACCTACAAAACAACGGCAAATCATCCGCGTCTTTGGGAAAGCTAGGGCTGTTCGCGTGCATGCCCCGCTTGTCGTATCTAAGCGACGCGATGCCTGCTTCGGCCAAGATTTCCGCTACCTGTTTTAAAAGGTCAGGCTTAAGCTCGGGTTCTTGATTGCCATTACGGTCGGTAGGGCCGCTGCCTTGTATCAATAACAAGGCAGGCACAGGTTTTTTGCTCGCCATCGAAGGCAGGACAAGCGTGCCCGCCAGAGGCATCCCGTTTTCAGATTGAAAGGTTATAGAAAGTGAATTGGCTTCACTTTCGCAGGATGGAACGGTCGAAGACATGGCGAACACCAGAAATATGTAAAATTATTGACTGTATTACACTATATTCATCTATTTTTTTGAGTTCTGCAATCGACTAATCTAAATGTTGTTGACCCTGTTGAGACGATGTTCACGAGAAATCTTGCTGAAAACAGGTGACGTCAGGTTATTATTATGCCACTTATCGACACAGATTTGGACACCTGAATGTGGGACGGGATATGTCGGTTAAGATGCGCCTTAAGGCGGGGCTATTGCGTCCACCAGATTGGACGAAGTCTATTGGTTTTGGGCCAGGCACCTGAGTCTCAGGGTCTTTATTAAGTCATTCCAGCCCTAAATTTGCCATATTAGTTTGTTAGCTGGAGCGCTATATCCTACGCTCTTGCTTCGTTTTATGCTAGATATGGTGCCCAGATATAGTACAAGGCTGGAAATTTAACCACAGTATATTCCAAAAAGAGCAAAGTAGATCGATATGGCAGGCCACTCACAATTTTCGAACATCATGCACCGCAAGGGCAAACAGGACGCCATACGGGCCAAAGTATTTGCGAAGCACATTCGCGAGCTGACGGTTGCCGCTAAAACCGGCTTGCCTGATCCGGACATGAACCCGCGTCTACGGACCGCGATTGCTGCGGCCAAGGCGGTGAACATGCCGAAAGACAACATGGAACGGGCGATTAAGCGCGGTTCCGGCGGCGAAGATGATGCCGATTACGAAGAAGTCCGCTACGAAGGATACGGCCCCAGCGGCATCGCGGTGATTGTGGAAACCTTGACTGATAATCGCAACCGCACGGCATCTGAAATTCGCTCGGCCTTCGCCAAGCACGGCGGAAACCTCGGCGAAACTGGCAGTGTTAATTTCATGTTTGAACATGTCGGGCGCATCCACTATGGCGCTGCGGCAGGTAACGCCGATGACGTGTTCGAGGCGGGATTGGAAGCCGGCGCGTCCGACGTCGAATCGAATGACGAGGGCCACGATATCTTCTGTGAGCCGAACGATTTTAACGATGTTCGCGAAGCCTTGGAAAAGGCCCTTGGTGAACCGGAAGTGGCGCAGCTGGATTGGAAGCCGCAGACCACCACGGAGGTTGATGAAAGTACAGCACAGACTCTATTGAAGCTGATGGATGTTCTGGAAGAAAACGACGATGTGCAGCGGGTGTCGACCAATTTTGAAGTCTCGGATGAGATTATGGCGAGGTTGAGTGCTTGATCGGGGAAAAGTAGGGGGAGTACAGAATGAAATTCCTCGGACTTGATCCGGGATTGCGGAACACGGGCTGGGGCTTGATCGAGTCCACCGGCAACCGGCTGAGCCACATTGCCAACGGTGTGGTGAACTCGACCGCGTCATTCGCATTGGCAGATCGGTTGGTGCAGCTTCACGACGGCCTTGTGGAAGTCATTGAAGCGATGTGCCCTGACGAGGCAGCAGTCGAAGAAACCTTTGTGAATAAGAACCCGACATCGACTCTTAAGCTTGGCCAAGCGCGGGGGATTTCCTTGCTGGTGCCTGCACGGGCCGGCATTCCCGTATTCGAATACACGCCCAATCAAGTGAAGAAGACGGTTGTCGGTGCGGGCCATGCCCAGAAAGAACAAGTCCAGATGATGGTGAAGACCCTGTTGCCAGGGGTGGAAATCAAATCAGCTGATTCAGCCGACGCGCTCGCCATTGCCATCTGTCATGCCCACCAACGCTCCTCGATCCAACATCAGCTTTTGGCGGAGGCAAATGGATGATTGCCAAGCTGAAAGGGCTGATCGATTCCGTCGGCGACGACTGGGCCATCATAGATGTCTCTGGCGTGGGGTATTTAGTCTTTGCCTCGGGGCGCACGCTCGGTCGACTGGTTGAAGGTCAGGCGGCGGAACTGATGATCGAAACCCACGTACGCGAAGATCATATTCATCTGTATGGGTTTTGGGATGAAAATGAACGCGACTGGTTCAAGCTGCTGACGACGGTCCAGGGCGTCGGTGCCAAGGTTGGGCTGGCCCTGCTGACGGTATTGGCCGGGGAAGAACTCGTGCGCGCAATTGCCTCAGGCGACAAAGCCGCAATCACTCGGGCGGCCGGGGTTGGCCCCAAACTCGCGACACGTATTTTGTCGGAACTTAAAGATAAGGTCGGAAAATTGGCACTGGGTCCTGCTGCTGCAGGCGGCGCCAGTATAGACGTTGCTGCCGGAAGTGCGGCCACCGAAACGGCGGACGCGGTCTCGGCCTTGGTGAACTTGGGCTACGGCGCTTCGGAAGCTCTGGTTGCCGTATCTAGCGCTCAAGGACAGATGGACGACGATGTCAGTGTCGAAGCGTTAATTCGTGCCGGGCTTGCTGAACTCGGTCCGAGGGATCTTGGTCGATGAATGAAAATCGGGTGGTCCAGTTGGAAGTAGAAGAGGGCGATGCCCCTGACGCGGGTCTGCGACCGCAAACCCTGGATGATTTTATCGGCCAGAAACAAGTTCGCGAAAATCTGTCGGTCTTTATTAAGGCCGCGCGTGGACGCAGCGAGGCCCTAGACCATGTCTTGTTCTATGGCCCGCCAGGGTTGGGTAAAACAACGCTATCGCAAATTGTCGCCCGGGAATGCGGCGTCGGGTTTCGGGCGACATCAGGACCGGTGATCGCCAAGGCCGGCGATCTCGCGGCGATCCTGACCAACCTGCAACCGCGTGATGTTTTGTTCATTGATGAAATCCACCGTCTTAATCCGGCGGTGGAAGAGATACTGTATCCCGCAATGGAAGATTTCCAGCTGGATTTAATCATTGGCGAAGGCCCTGCGGCGCGATCGGTTCGGATTGATCTGCCGCCGTTTACGCTGGTAGGTGCGACGACACGTTCAGGCCTGATCACAACGCCCTTGCGTGAACGCTTCGGCATTCCCATGCGGATGATTTTTTATACCGCCGAAGAATTGGAACTGATCATCCGGCGCGGCGCGAAATTGCTGGATTTGGAACTGACGCCCGAAGGGGCCAGTGAAATTGCCAGACGCTCACGGGGCACGCCCCGGGTCGCGGGCAGGCTGCTGCGCCGGGTACGGGATTTTGCGGCTGTGGACGGTGATGGCTCTGTTGATGCGACGAAAGCAGATGCGGCCCTCAACCGACTGGAAGTCGATGGCTTCGGCCTGGACGCAATGGACCGACGCTACTTGATGTGCATTGCGGATAACTACGGCGGTGGGCCTGTCGGGGTTGAGACCATGGCGGCTGCCCTGTCCGAACAAAGAGACACCATCGAAGAAGTCATTGAGCCGTATCTGATTCAGCAAGGGTTCTTAATGCGCACGCCCCGGGGCCGGGCCTTGGCGCGGAAGGCTTATGAGCATTTGGGGCTTTCGGTTCCCGCTCAGGCTTCACAAATGGAATTAATTGCAGAGGCGGAGGCGGATGATGCCTGATGCGTCAGCGCATATTTTTCCGATGCGGGTTTACTACGAAGATACCGATGCGGGAGGCGTGGTCTATTACGCCAATTATCTAAAATACGCAGAGCGTGCACGCACCGAAATGCTGCGCGAACAAGGTATCGAAAGTTCGCGCTTGATGGCGGAACACGACATTGCTTTTGCGGTTCGGCGGACCGAGGCGGATTTTCTAAAATCGGCACGGCTTGATGACGCGTTGGAAGTCCATACCCGGTTGCTAAAAGTCGGTGGTGCGACCTTAACCGCAGAGCAAATCGTTAAACGCGGCGGTGAAGATTTGGTGGTTTTTCAAATGAAGTTGGCCTGCGTCGGTACATCCGGCGGGCCGGAGCGAATCCCTAAAACTGTGAGTGCCATACTAAAGACACTTTGTAACACAAATTATAGTACGGAAGATTGAGACAATCGCATGGAGAATAATGTCATCGACGCGGTAAGCTTGGGCGGCTCTGTCGCCAATGTGGATTTTTCAATTTGGGCGCTGTTCATCAAAGCGGACATCATCGTCAAGGCAGTGATCGTTCTGTTGTTGGTGGCGTCGCTTTGGTGCTGGGCGATCATCTTTGACAAATGGATGGGCCTCAGACGCTTGAACGCGGGTGCGACGGAATTCGAAGGCGTGTTCTGGTCGGGCGGGTCCTTGGATCAGCTTTATGACCGCATCGGCTCGCAACCGCGTGATCCGATGTCGTCGGTTTTTGTTGCGGCCATGAAGGAATGGCGGCGGGTGCCCGCGTCCGGAAGCATGGGGTCGCTCTCTCAGCGCATTGAGCGGGTCATGCAAATCACCTTGGGTCGTGAGATGGGCTTGATTGAGAAGAACATGACATTCCTTGCGACCACGGGATCAACCGCACCTTTCATCGGATTGTTTGGCACGGTCTGGGGCATCATGAACAGTTTTCAAGCCATCGCGATTTCCAAGAACACCAGTCTGGCTGTGGTCGCACCGGGCATTGCCGAAGCGCTATTCGCGACGGCATTGGGCTTGCTGGCAGCGATCCCGGCCGTGGTTGCCTACAACAAACTCTCCAAGGATTTGGACAGGTATGAAAGCCGCCTCGATAGCTTTGCCGGTGAACTGGCGGCGTATCTTTCGCGTGAAATGGATGGCGGGGATAGCGAGGACTGATCATGGCTGCCTCCCTGCAAGAACGTAACAGAAGTTTTCGGCGCGGCCGTAGCCATAAGCCGATGAGCGAGATCAACGTCACGCCGTTCGTCGATGTGATGCTCGTGTTGCTGGTCATTTTTATGGTGACGGCGCCGCTACTGACCGTTGGCGTTACAGTTGATTTGCCAAAAACCAAGTCCTCGGTCATTCCAGGTCAGGATGAACCATTGGCGATTACCGTCGATAAGCAGGGTAAGATTTATCTGCAAGAAACTGAGATGGAATTGGTCAACTTGGTGCCGCGTCTGATCGCAATTACCGGCAACAATCCCGACATACGTATCTTTATTCGTGGTGATCGTGCGATCCATTACGGCCGTGTCATGCAAGTCATGGGCACGATCAATCGGGCAGGATTTAAAAAAGTCGCGCTTGTGACTGAGTCAGCACGGGGCCGTAAAAAACGGCGCCCAAAAAAGAAACAGGCTAAGTAGCGGCCATGCAACGTTCCAGTTACGCCTTTTCCGGTTTGTTTCACGTTGGCATCTTTGTGGTCAGTTTTTATGGCCTACCTGAACTGCGTGATATGACGCCGTTGGTGGATACGCCGGTGATTGTCGAACTGGTGAGCGTTGATGAAATCACCAACGTTGCACCCAAGCCCGCACCCAAAGCTAAACCTGCCCCCCCTAAGGCGAAGCCACCGCCACCTCCGCCGAAAGCCGCTGAGGCCCCACCACCTCCACCGCCGCCCGCACCACCGGAGCCCAAGGAAGAAGTGGCCGTTTTGCCGCCACCACCAGAGCCGAAACCTAAGCCGAAGCCAAAGGTAAAGCCCAAACCCAAACCGAAGCCGAAGCCTAAACCTAAGGTCAAGGCGAAGCCGAAACCACCGACCAAGCTTGCCAAGATCAAGCCACGTCGTAAGCCAAAGCCGCCGGATGCATTTGCTTCTGTACTGAAGACGCTTGCTGAACTGGAAAAAACGGCACCGGCAAAGAAGAAAAAACCTGAAAAGAAGAAGCCAGACAAAGACGCGTTCGAGCAGGAAATAGCCAAGGCCTTGGCTTCCAGAACCAAGTCTTTCGATTCTTCCAGGCCGGTATCGATCAGTGAGATCGATTTGGTGCGTCAGCAGATTACCCGGTGCTGGATTGTGCCTGCCGGGGCGAAGGATGCACAGAACCTTGTGATCGATATCGCCGTGCAAATGAACCGCGACGGCACGGTCCAACGTGCTGAACTAAAGAAGGGCTCTGGCGATATGTCTGACCCGTTTTACCGGACGGCAGCGGAAAGCGCTTTACGTGCGGTCTTGAATCCTCGGTGCCAGCCGTTCAAGCTGCCAGCGAAAAAATTTGATCGCTGGAAGACGATGACATTGTCGTTTAATCCAAAGGATATATTATAGAGGACATATAATAATGAATTCTTCAGTGGGGATGATCGCAAGATGACGCAAATCGGAACTTTTGCTGCCCGAAGCCTTGGCAGCTTATTCATCGTCGTTTGCTTGGCATTTGGATTGCCCCAACTGGCGCAGGCAGAATTAAAAATCGATATTACCCGGGGCACGGTTCAACCGATGCCCATCGCGGTGACGGATTTCGTCAGCGCATCAGCGACCGAATCCCGCTATGGCAAAGATATTGCTCGTGTGATTGCAGCTGATCTGGAACGTTCTGGCCTGTTCAAGCCGCTCAACAGGAAAGCATTTATTCAAAAGGCGCAGGCCCTGAACACCCTACCCCGATTCGGCGATTGGCGGGTGATCAACGCGCAAGCCTTGGTGCAGGGTCGCATTCGACTTGTGGCCGACGGTCGGCTTCGGGTTGAGTTTCGGCTGTGGGATGTGTTCGCTGAGCAACAAATGGTTGGGCTTGCATATTTCACCGTGCCACACAATTGGCGACGGGTTTCACATATTATAGCCGACGCCATTTACAAACGCATCACTGGTGAGGACGGGTATTTCGATACGCGAATTGTCTACATCGCGGAAACCGGCCTGCAACATCGCCGGGTTAAGCGTCTGGCAATTATGGATCAGGATGGAGAGAATCACCGATTCTTGACCAATGGCAATTCGCTGGTGCTGACCCCCCGATTCTCTCCCGATCAGCAAGAAATCACCTATCTATCGTATTATCGCAACGTACCCCGGGTTTATATTTTCAACATTGATACCGGGCGCCAGGAAGTGCTGGGGGATTTCCCGGGTATGACGTTCGCACCGCGTTTTTCGCCGGATGGTCGCACGGTTATTATGAGCATGGCCAAGGACGGGAATTCTGAGATTTACACCATGAATCTAGGCACCCACGTGGTGAAACGCCTGACCAATCATTCGGCTATTGATACCTCGCCCAGCTTCTCGCCGGATGCAAAACGGGTTGTATTTAATTCAGACAGGGGTGGCTCGCAACAACTGTACGTTATGGATGCCGATGGTCGCGGCGTGAAGCGAATTAGCCACGGTAAGGGGCGGTACGCAACGCCTGTGTGGTCACCACGTGGTGATCTGATCGCCTTCACTAAGTTGCGGGGCGGGCGGTTTTTTATCGGTATTATGCGGGTGGATGGCAGCGGCGAACGATTGCTGGTAGAAGACTATGCCGTCGAAGCGCCAACCTGGTCGCCCAATGGACGGGTGTTGATCTTCTACCGCCAGGAAAAGTTCGACAATAAGGGCAGAGGCGGCAAATCGCGGCTCTATTCCATCGACCTGACAGGGCATAACGAACGGGAGATTGTTACCCCCTTAGATGCGTCCGATCCGGCATGGTCACCCTTGATTCGTTAACTAGAGAGGCTTATAGTCCTACGGGTAAAAGATTTTTTGTAAAATGTCCTTGGATTTCGCATGTTTACTCTATATGAACAGGGTTAACGCGCGCTGGGGGACGATTGAGTTGTCGCCGCTGGTTGCGGTAAATTTTCAACACGTTAAACGCTCCGATGTAGGGGGAATATAAATGCGCTTTAAATTTTTAAGTCTGTTTGCGGCTGTGGCATTGCTTGGTGCTTGTGCACAAACACCTGATGAGTCAGCCAAAACGGGTGACAGCGGCATGTCCAAGGCGAGCATGGATAAGCCGATGGCAAAGCCGATGGCAAAGAAGAAGAAAAAGCGCGGCCCGGCGATTAAGCCTGGTTCGAGCGCGGACTTCGTTGCCAGCGTCGGCGACCGAGTTTTTTTCGATTATGACAAAAGCAGTCTGAAGCCGGTTGGTAAGCGGACTATGGAACGCCAAGCCGCATGGTTGAAGAAGTATTCTTCGGTCAAGGTTACGGTTGAAGGTCATGCTGATGAACGTGGCACTCGTGAATACAACTTGGCCCTGGGTGAACGCCGGGCCAATGCTGCAAAAGATTATCTTATCGCACTCGGCATCAGCGCCAGTCGCGTTAGAGTAATTTCTTATGGTGAGGAACGGCCTGACGCGGTTGGTTCCAATAAGAGCGCATGGTCGCAAAACCGTCGCTCTGTCACCACATTAACGGGCGCTGGTAGCTAATACACCACGCCACGTTATAGGTTATTTTACGGCGTTTGCCTGCCCCGCAAGTTTGGGGATGGGCAAGCGCCGTAATTTTGCCTAAAACAAGCTTTAGTGTTTTCCAGGTGGGCCAAATGCCCCAAGTGGGCCTAATACCAAGGTGAAATCATGAATTCAGGGACCGACTTCGTTAACCGTAAATTTGCCTCGGGCGTGTTCATTTTGGCAATCGCGCTGTCAGGTTTTATGCCAAGTTATACACAGGGGCAGGCTTGGGCACAGTCCAATGACTTAGGCCCGTTAATTGATCGCATGGAACGCCTTGAACGGGATATTCGGACTTTGAACGTGACACTGTCGCGGGGCCGAAAGCCGGGATCACAGCCTTTGGTTTCTGGTGCACAAGGCGGTGCTGCAAGCAGCGTTCCGAACACATCCATCGCTCGCTTTGAAGCACGCCTCAGTTCAATGGAAGAAGACATTCGCGCCGCTACCGGGACGGTCGAGGGCGTTGCCTTTGACATGGACCAGATCAAGCAGCGACTTGAAAAGCTGGTTGGTGATGTGGATTTCCGACTCACGACTTTGGAAAATGCAGCCGCGGGGCGGGCGATTCAGGGCCGAGCATCCGGTGCACCCGAAACAAGTGCGGCCCCGTCACCAGGTGCTGTAACCCAAGCAGGGCCGGGGGGCGGGCAACCCAGCTTCGCCTCTGGCAGTGGCAAACTTGGAAGTATTTCGCAATCTGAACTAGATGCCTTCCGTAAGGAACGCGGCCTTCCCAAAGACGGCGATGGCCGAGCGCAAGCTGGCCAATCTGCACCGGTCCAATCCGCGGCAATTCCTGGTGCTCCAAAAGCGCCACCGGGCATTCTTCCGCCGGGCACACCGCAGGAACAGTATCGCTTTGCGTTTAAGTTACTGGGGCAGGCGAAGTACGATGAAGCGGAAGCGGCCTGGAAAGAATTTCTTGGCAAGCATGGTGATGATAAACTCGCCAGTAATGCACATTATTGGCTGGGTAAAACCTATTATGTACGCAAGCGTTATAAACCGGCGGCAGGGTCGTTCTACCAAGGGTTTAAAACAAATCCCAAGGGACCAAAGGCATCTGTAACGTTGCTGGAATTGGGCATGTCGCTGGCCAATCTTGATAAGAAGAATGAAGCCTGCACCACGTTCGAAAAATTGAAAGCCGATTTTCCCGATGCGTCTGCGCGGGTTCTTAAAACCGTAAACGCAGAGTGGAAGCGCAGCGGCTGTAAGTAAGTGCCCTCAAGCTTTTGGTGGGTATCTGTTGGTGATATTGTGCCGCTTAGCGTCCTTCGAGACGCCGCTTCGCGGCTCCTCAGGATGAGGTTTATTGTTGGTAATAATTAGAAAAAACAACCTCATCCTGAGGAGCGCTTACTTAAGCGCGTCTCGAAGGACGCTAAGCGGTACGACGGTGAAAAATTAGGTCCCAAATCTTAATCGCACAAAGGTCTATAAGGTGACGATTCTCAGCGACAAATCATTCGCTCATAAAATGGCGGCCTTGGGACCTTTTGAGGCCGAGCCTCATCTTGCCATTGCCGTTTCCGGCGGCGGCGACAGTATGGCGCTTGTTCTCCTGGCGGATCAATGGGCCAAGGCTCAAGGCGGGCAGGTTACCGCGTTAACTGTGGATCATGGGCTCAGAGCGGAGTCGGCACGTGAGGCGGCACAAGTGGCGACGTGGCTTCAGGCGCGAGGGATCGCCCATGAAATTTTGCCTTGGACCCACCCCAAACCCCGAACTGGTGTGCAAAAAGCCGCGCGAGAGGCGCGTTATGCTTTGATGTCTGAGTGGTGTCGGCGCCAAGGAGTGTTGCATCTGGCCTTGGCACACAATCTGGAAGACCAGGCCGAAACTTATCTGATGCGTCTTGGTCGCGGCAGCGGTGTTGATGGTTTAGCGGCCATGCCTGAATGCTTGGAATTAACGGATATTCGCTTGCTTCGTCCTTTATTGGATGCATCCCGACAAAGTTTGCGGGAGTTGCTTGAGGCCAGAGGGCAGGACTGGGTCGAAGATCCGTCCAACGAAAACACCGCCTATGCCCGGACCCGGGTGCGGGCGTTGCTGAGCCCGCTCGCTGGTGGTGGAATTTCGCCAAAGCGGTTGGCCAAAGCAGCAGCGCGTTATGGCTCGGCCCGGCTCGCGCTGGAAAATCAAACGGCACGGCTGTTGGCGGAATGTGTTGCGGTCTACCCTCTCGGATATGCGTCACTGAGTTTTAATGCGTTGATGGCAGCAGATCAGGAAATCGCCTATCGCGCCCTTTCTAGAGTTCTCTGCTGCATTGGCGGACGGCAGTTTGGTCCGTCTGTCGAAAAGTTAGCTAGGCTGTATAAATCTTTGCGCGAAGGAGAAGGATTTAGGGGGCGCAGTCTCGGTGGGTGTCGCATTGATTCGTCTGATCGCAATATTTTGATCACCAGAGAAGTTAGATCTGGTGTCCTTTCATTGGTCGTTCGTCCGGGTGAAACAATCCACTGGGACCGCCGCTTTAAAATTACCCTTGGTGGCGTGGGAGCAGATGAGACTAACGATAATTCCAGCTCTCTAAAATTGAACTTTTTGGGTAAACAAGGCTGGAATACAGCGCTTCAGCAGGCCCCGGAATTAGCTGACCACCATGTCGCTTACGCGGCGAAAGTTTCCCTGCCTGCCTTGTTTGATGGTGAGGGCATCTGTCAAATTCCACATTTGGGATATCAACGCGCAGGTGCAGCTTTCATCCAAAAGAGTCAATTTTGTCCCCCAAATTCAGTCTCTTCCCAAGGCTTTTTCCTTGCGTGAGCCGGTTTTTGCACTATCTGTTAGGTGGATGATTCAAGGGATGGTACGATACCAGCGCTTGCGGTGCGGACAAAGCACGCCAGCGTTATTAATATAGAGAGGGATTTAGATTGAATTTCAGCAGAAATTTAGCGTTGTGGGTGATTATTGCGTTGCTGGTTTTCGCGCTGTTCAACCTGTTTCAGGGGAACACGCAGCGGACCGGGCAATCCATGTTGCCGTATTCAGATTTTATTGCGGCGGTGGACTCTGGCGAAGTTCGCAACGTGACCATGCAAGGCAATGCGATTTCCGGACATTACCGGGATGGTCGCCGGTTCTCGACCTATACGCCGGACGATCCTACCTTGGTTGACCGTCTGTCGAAAAAAGGCGTTCAGATTAAGGCTGTGCCGTTTGACGAAGACGCGCCGACGCTTTGGGGAATCTTAATTTCCTGGTTCCCAATGCTACTGCTGATCGGGGTCTGGATATTCTTTATGCGCCAAATGCAATCTGGTGGCGGCAAGGCCATGGGCTTCGGTAAGTCCAAGGCGCGCATGCTGACGGAAAAATCTGGCCGCGTTACCTTTGAAGACGTTGCCGGTATTGATGAGGCTAAACAGGAACTGGAAGAAATTGTTGAGTTCTTGAAGGACCCGCAGAAGTTCCAACGTCTTGGCGGAAAAATTCCCAAGGGCTGTTTGCTTGTTGGGCCTCCGGGCACTGGTAAAACTTTGCTGGCACGCGCCATCGCGGGTGAAGCCAATGTGCCGTTCTTTACGATTTCCGGCTCGGACTTCGTTGAAATGTTTGTCGGTGTCGGTGCTTCTCGGGTGCGCGATATGTTCGAACAGGGCAAGAAAAACGCACCCTGCATTATCTTTATCGATGAACTGGACGCCGTCGGTCGTCACCGAGGCGCTGGCCTTGGCGGTGGCAATGACGAACGCGAACAGACTCTCAACCAGTTGCTGGTTGAAATGGATGGGTTTGAAACCAACGAAGGTGTCATTCTAATCTCCGCCACCAACCGTCCGGACGTGCTTGATCCGGCGCTGCTGCGCCCGGGTCGGTTTGACCGCCAAGTGACGGTGCCGAACCCAGACATTCTTGGTCGCGAGAAAATTCTTAAAGTCCACATGCGCAAGGTGCCCTTGGCACCCGACGTGGATGCGCGGGTGATTGCTCGGGGGACACCTGGGTTCTCCGGTGCGGACTTGGCGAACTTGATCAATGAAGCTGCCCTTATGGCTGCGCGTGCGAGTAAGCGTGTGGTCACCATGGCCGAATTTGAGCAAGCCAAAGATAAAGTCATGATGGGAACAGAGCGACGGTCCATGGTTATGACCGACGATGAGAAGGAACTTACGGCCTACCACGAAGCTGGCCATGCCTTGGTTGGCATATACATGCCGAAGAGTGATCCGCTGCATAAAGTGACGATCATTCCCCGGGGCCGCGCCCTGGGCGTGACGATGTCGCTGCCGGAACGGGATAAATATACCTATTCCAAGATGGAATTGGAATCCAAGCTGGCGATGATGTTCGGTGGCCGGGCAGCAGAAGAAATTGTCTTCGGTCCGGAAAACATAACCACCGGTGCGGGCAACGACATCAAAGAAGCAACCTCAATGGCGCGGCGTATGGTGACGGAGTATGGGTTCAGCGATAAGCTTGGCGCGCTTCGCTATTCTGACAATGAAGAGGAAGTCTTCCTCGGTCATTCTGTAACTCAGCACAAGAGCGTTTCCGATGCCACTGCCAAGCTGATCGACGATGAAGTACGTCGCTTGATCGATGAATCCGAGAAAAAAGCGCTGGAAATTCTGCGCGAGAAACGCGAAGGCTTGAACGCTGTGGCCAAAGCCTTGCTGGAATATGAAACCCTGACAGGTGAAGAGGTTGATGCGTTATTACGAGGCGAATCCATCATCCGGCCAGATCAGGACGATATGCCCAAGGACGGAAATCGCAAGTCTTCTGTTCCGACCAGCGGCAACGTCGGCAAAGATCGCCCAGGTGGACTAGAGCCCGAACCGCAGCCTGGGACCTAGGGTCTCCCTTACCGAGGCTTTGCTCGGCGTCCTTCGAGACGTGCTTAATTAAGCGCTCCTCAGGATGAAGGGGTTTTGGGGACGTTTGATATTTAGCAATCTTTAAATAACTTCATCCTGAGGAGACTGCGAAGCAGTCGTCTCGAAGGACGCTGAGTAAAGTGACAAAGAAAATTGTTTCAACCTTTGCCGGGTTGGCGCGCGATAAGCCGCTGATCATGGGGATCGTCAATGTCACTCCAGATAGCTTTTCGGATGGCGGGGAAACCCTGAAGGCGGAACACGCCGTGACCCGGGGATTGGCCTTTCGAGATCAGGGCGCGGATATCTTAGACGTTGGCGGCGAATCAACCCGACCTGGGGCGGCACCTGTTTCCATTGATGAAGAACTTAATCGTGTCATTCCTGTGGTGCGGGGGCTGGCTGACGCTGGTGCGACTGTCTCCGTTGATACCCGCCACGCTCAAGTCATGACAGCTGCAGTTGAGGCGGGTGCCAAGATTATCAATGACGTGACGGCGCTGACGGGTGATCCGAATTCCTTGGACGCTGCGGCAAAATCAGGGGCTGCGGTAATCTTGATGCACATGCGAGGCGAACCCGGCACCATGCAGGACGATCCCGTCTATGAGGACGCGGCGCTGGAAGTGCGGGATTATTTATCTGATCGAGTTCGGGTTTGTGAGGCAGCAGGAATTCCCCGCAACCAAATCGCTGTCGACCCCGGTATCGGGTTCGGCAAGACTGTGGCGCACAATCTCGATATTCTTGGACGGTTACATCTTTACCAGGATATGGCTTTGCCAGTGGTTCTCGGCGTGTCCCGAAAAAGTTTTATCGGTCACGTCAGTAACGGTGAGCTGCCTAAGGATAGGGTGGCTGGTTCTATAGCTGCCGCCCTTGCCGGTGTGGCCCAAGGCGTTCATATTGTGCGGGTGCACGATGTCGCTGAAACCTGCCAAGCGCTGGCGGTTCAGGTGGCTATAGAAAATGCGACCCAGTAGGTCGAATAGGGTAGGTCTTATGACGCGAAAGTTGTTTGGCACTGACGGGATACGCGGCACCGCCAATCGGGCGCCGATGACGGCAGAGACGGCGTTGCGGGTCGGCATGGCAACGGCCACCCATTTCACCCGCGGTGATCATCGCCATCGGGTGGTGATTGGCAAAGATACCCGTCTGTCTGGCTACATGCTGGAACCGGCGTTGACGTCCGGGTTCGTGTCCATGGGGATGGATGTGATCTTGGTTGGGCCGATGCCGACGCCGGCGGTGGCCATGCTGACAAAAACCCTGCGCGCCGATTTGGGCGTGATGATTTCAGCCTCGCACAATCCCTATCAAGACAACGGCATTAAATTGTTCGATGCGGACGGCTACAAACTATCCGATGAGGTCGAAGCTGAAATCGAAGGGCGCGTCGCCAGCGATATGACAGCCGACTTGGCAGCCCCCGACAAACTGGGCCGCGCCAAGCGCTTGGATGACGCGCACGGCAGATACAATGAATACGTAAAGCAAACTTTCCCCAAAGATATGCGCCTGGACGATCTCAAACTCGTTATCGATTGCGCCAATGGGGCGGGTTACAAGGTTGCACCGGAAGTTCTGTGGGAACTGGGCGCAGACGTGGTGCCGGTCGGTGTTGATCCTGATGGTTTTAATATCAATGACGGCTGTGGTTCGACTGTGACAGACACCATGTGCAGCCAAGTCGTCGCCCATGGTGCGGACTTGGGCATTGCCTTGGATGGTGACGCTGATCGAGTGCTGATCGCCGATGAGACGGGACGCTTGATGGACGGCGACCAACTCATGGGCTTGATCGCCAGAGATTGGGCGAACCGAGATCGGCTACACGGCGGTGGCGTGGTCGCGACGGTCATGTCGAACCTAGGACTGGAACGCTATCTGGAAGGCATTGGCCTGGAGCTTTTCAGAACCCAAGTCGGCGACCGCTACGTGGTTGAAACCATGCGTGAAGGCGCCTTTAATTTGGGAGGCGAACAGTCCGGCCATATTATCATGAGTGACTATGGCACGACCGGCGACGGCCTGATTGCAGCGCTACAAGTCTTGGCGGTGATCGTCGCGACTGGCAAGAAAGCAAGCGAAGTCTGCCGAGTCTTCGAGCCGCTGCCGCAGTTGCTGAAGAACGTCCGCTTCAACGGGGGCGAGCCCTTGGAAGACGATGCGGTCAAGAAAGTTATTGCCGGCGGTGAGGATCGTCTGAAAGACAGCGGCCGGCTGCTGATTAGAAAATCAGGCACAGAACCATTGATCAGAGTCATGGCCGAAGGCGAAGACAAAAGCCTGGTCGATGAAGTTGTGAATGACATCGTTTCAGTGGTTGAGCGGGTCGCGGGATAAGGCGCGTGCAAGGCCGTGTCTTAATTATCGCGGGCTCTGACTCAGGCGGCGGTGCAGGTATTCAAGCCGACATTAAGACCGTGACAGCACTTGGTGGTTACGCGATGACAGCGGTCACCGCCGTGACCGTGCAGAACACTACAGGTGTCAGCGCAATCCATGATATTCCCATTGATATTGTCACGGCCCAGGCAAAAGCTGTGCTGTCCGATCTCGGTGCCGACTGCATCAAGGTCGGTATGTTGCACACGCCCGAAATCATCCAAGCAGTGGCAGGTGTTTTGTCAGACATTGACGGTATTCCTATCGTGGTCGATCCAGTCATGGTGGCCAAAGGAGGCGCTGCGCTGTTGGCAGACGACTCGCTCGCCATCCTCCGCGATCAACTTTTACCCTTGGCGACAGTCCTCACCCCCAATATTCCTGAAGCTCAGGAGCTAAGTGGAATTGACCCGGAGTCCGATCCGGATGGCGCGCTGGATGCCTTAGCGGAACTCGGACCGAAAAGTGTTCTGTTAAAAGGCGGACACCTTTCTGGTGAGCAAGTCATCGACCGATTACGACTGGAAACAGGCGAAACTCTCAGCTATGAAATCCCGCGCATCGACACGGTCCACACTCACGGCACAGGGTGTACCTTGGCGTCCGCCGTTGCGACCGGTTTGGCGCAAGGTCTTAGTATGGTGGAATCTGTGGTGCGTGCCCGCGCCTATGTGCTGGAAGCAATTCGTACCGCACCCGGCTTGGGACAAGGACATGGTCCGTTGAACCACGGCCACACTGTGAAAGACTTTTAACCGATGGACTTTTCTCCAACCCTAAGTGAACTCGAACACGCTGCGGAAATCGTTTATCGACATATGTTGGCGACTCCGCAGATCCATTGGCCGCTGTTATCGGCGCGCGCTGGATGCGATGTTTGGGTTAAGCACGAGAACCACACCCCCATCGGTGCCTTCAAGGTTCGTGGCGGTTTGGTATTCTTGGATCATCTGAAACGCGACAGGCCCGATATCACGGGGATCATCAGCGCAACCCGCGGCAACCATGGCCAAAGCTTGGCCTTCGCCGCCTCTCGCGCCGGGCTGAGCGCGACCATTGTTGTTCCCAAAGGCAATAACCCTGAAAAGAATGCCGCAATGAAGGCGCTGGGAGCGGAACTGATCGAATATGGTTCAGATTTTCAAGAAGCCTATGAACAGACGGCGGTGTTCGCGGCGGAGCGAAATCTCCACATCATTGGGCCGTTCGAGCCCCCCCTTATTCATGGCGTTGCAACCTACAGCTTGGAATTCTTGCGGAGCACGCCAGAGCTTCAAACAGTTTATGTCCCGATTGGTATGGGTTCGGGAATTAGCGGTATGATCGCTGCCCGGGATGCCTTGGGCCTCACCACAAAAATTGTTGGCGTCGTGGCGGAAAATGCGCCCGCCTATGCGTTATCTTTTGCCAAAGGGGAGGCCGTTTCGACCAATACAGCCAACACCCTGGCCGATGGTGTCGCATGCCGAACCCCGGATGCTGCTGCGGTCTCTATCATAAACAAAGGTGCGGACCGCATCGTCAGCGTCTCAGAAGACGAAATCACCCACGCCATGGGATGCTATTTTACCGATACCCATAACTTGGCCGAAGGGGCTGGGGCTGTTCCTTTGGCGGCGTTGCTCAAAGAAAAAGACCAAATTGCAGAATCATGCGTTGGGCTGGTATTGTCCGGCGGAAATGTGGACCGCAGTTTGTTTTCTCAAGTCTTGAAAACTCCTCTAGGCGCCTGAATCCATTAACATTAAATTAGTGATTAATCGGGTATTAATCATAGTGGGTGGTAGATTGTTTCGAGTCTGCCAGAGATGGGGTTATACTAGAACGAGTTACACTAGAACGGGGCATGTCCTATGGCGCGCTTCAGAATTCGAGAAAAGGGACGAATATCGTGAGAGGCCATTCCAAACGTTTCGCGGTCTTGATTGTCGCGGCTTTTATGCTCAGTGCGTGCGGTGGCGCCTTAGAGGGCGACCTATTTCAAAAGCGCTTCTGGCAACGCGGCATCGCGCCTAATAATGATCTTGCAGAATTGGGCATCGCGGAATTGGCCAAGGGCAACTATGTAACCGCAGAAGGTCATTTTAAGGTCGCCCTAGAACGCGACAACCGGGACGTCGAAGCCCTCATGGGTCTTGGCATGCTCTATCAGAACACCGGTCAGCCGACCAAAGCGCGTGAAATGTACGAAGCTGTTTTGGCGCTCCGGCCTAACGAAACACAACAGATTATTGTTTTGAAAAGTCTATCGGTTCGCCCCATATCCGAAGTCGCCAGCGTTAATTTAGCGTTGTTGGAAAGTGGTGGCGTGTTAACCGGCATGGGCCGCGGACGGCAGGCTGTTCCATCAACTGCCGGCATGGTGCCCAATCGTACATCTGCACCAGTTGTAAGTGCCGCACCGGTTGCGCCCATGGGGGCGGTGAATCCTTTGCTCGGTCGTCGGGCTCCGGCGCCTACCGGCGGTGAAGTTCCAGTATTTTCTTCGGCGCAGAAGAATATCGTCAACCGATTCCACATTTTAAAATCGCTGAAAGACCAGGGGCTGATCACACCGGATGAATTCGCAACTCGGCGGCGTGCGAACATTGGCTCGCTGTTGCCGCTGACGTCTCCACCACCGGCGACAGGACTAGACCGCCCAGTCCCTTCGACAGAACAAATCTCAGGGCGCCTTCGCGCCATTTCCAGAGCCTTGGAAATGCGCGCCATTTCGGTCGGCCAGCATGCGTCTGAGCGAACCATGATCCTGGATGCGCTGATGCCAGCGGCTCCCGTTTCTGTTGCTAATCCCGGCGTGCCGCCGCGCGGCTTGATGGAAGCTGCCGACCGCGTCCGCTGGTTGGAGTTTCTAAAAACTGAGAGAACAATTGGTTCAGACGAGTACACCCGCGAACGCAAGGCCGTGGAATCGGCGATGCAACCAAAAGCGCCTAAGATGTCGAAGAGAGCCGCCTCTTATGCCAAACCGTTGGGGCCACAAGAAAAAGCCATGGCACAGGGTGCCATGCAGTCAGCCATTCATCTGGCGTCGTATCGATCCAAAGGCAAAGCGGAAAAAGGCTGGAAGCAAATTAAACGCAAGCACCGCAAGCTTTTGAACAAATTGGGCTCCGAAATCGTTAAGGTCAATTTGGGCCCTGGCAAGGGCGTCTTCTACCGCCTGAATGCAGGACCTTTGGCAGGAAAATCAGCGGCAGGAAGTTTATGCCGTAAGCTGAAACGCCGCCGTCAGTTCTGTGAGCCCAGCTTTATGAATGCGGGCTAACGTCCCTCTCTCTCTCAGCACTTACTATTTTAAGAACGGTCTACCGACCCCTCAGGACAGGTGCCGGAAACGGTGGCATGGTCGGCTCTTGTTGAACCGGTGACACAGGTGCCGTCATTCGCTGTCTCGGTAAATTCTGGGGTGCGTATTGTGGCGCCCTCCCTTGATCTCCTTGCGGTGCCCCCTTGGATTCCTGTGGCGATACTGTGATGCTCGCCGATGCACCGCTCAAAAATCCACCTGCGATCTGGATTGTCGCGACCCGTTTGTTCCGGGTATAGGTCAGGACACTGAGTGCAGAGCGTATGGATGTGATTTCTTGCCAGCCAAATCCTGGTACTTCCTGCTTGAAAAAATTAAACAGTTCATTGGAATTCAGAGACGATTCCACAGTCAGTCGACCGAACCACGCTTCATTGGAGCCAAAGACCAAAGTCTTTTCCAAATTGATCTCACCGCCCGGCGGAATGGGCAGGTCAGGAAATCGATTGAAGGCGACAACAGGTGTAGGCTGGGCCGGCGCGTCGCCAATCGCTTCTTTAGGCGTGCTGTTTCCAAGGTTAAGGCCGCTGCTGCAAGCGCTTAGGAGCCCACCCAAAATGACACCCGTGACGATTTTCGAAAGCGGCCTCAATCTACTAATTTTCCGTCCGTCCACCACTTGACCCCCCTTGGCTGTCGTATTTATCCAGTCATCGCGGCTATAAAATCATAGCTGGCACGATATATACCCTATTTAACGAAATTTAACACCATATATTGGAGGCAGAAGGATCATTTGGTCAAAAGAAGATGTTGCTACTGTTATCACCTGATTAGCCCGGTGACTCAGTTGTTTTTCAACGCAGACTCAGCTATAATGGGAGTTCGCGACCGGTAAAACCATACGGTCGTTCCCGGAGTAAAATTTTTCTCTGCTAAAAGGTTTGACAGCCCACTCCGGGGGGCCTATAACCCGGCCTCTCGCGGGGGCCTTTGTGTTTAGGTTTTCGCGATTTTTGCTCTTTGACATTGTTGTTTAAATGAAGGGATGCGCGGGCGGCGGTTGAGCTGTTTAGGTTTGACTTAAGATGTCTGTGCATTT
>JABJKH010000009.1 GCA_018660465.1 Rhodospirillaceae bacterium | reverse complement strand
AATCACCTGAGGTCGTTGCAGTTGCGGCAGGTCCGCGTCTGAAAGACTACGCGCTGTTGCTAAAACCCCGGGTGATGTCGCTGGTCGTGTTTACCGGGCTCGCTGGAGTGTATCTGGCCCCTGGTAGCATCGACTTTATGACCGCGTTTTATGCGGTGCTTTGGATCGCGGTTGGTGCGGGTGCTTCTGGTTCTATTAATATGTGGTACGACCGCGATATTGACCTCCATATGAGCCGCACCAAGAACCGCCCCATACCAGCAGGCCGGATGCAGCCTGTCCATGCGCTGTGGGTCGGACTGGCTCTGTCGATTGGGTCTGTTGTCGCGATGGCGGGAACTGTTAATGCCCTGGCCGCAGCCCTTCTGGCGGTAACCATCGCCTATTACGTCTTTATATACACCGTCTGGCTGAAACGTCGCACGCCGCAGAACATTGTCATTGGCGGTGCCTCTGGTGCGTTTCCGCCGATGATAGGGTGGACGGCGGTGACCGGTGATATTTCGTTGGATTCGGTTTTGCTGTTCGCGATCATCTTCATGTGGACGCCGCCTCACTTCTGGGCCTTGGCACTGTATCGCAGTGGTGATTATGAAAAAGCCGGGGTGCCGATGTTGCCGGTTGTTTCCGGCGCACGGGAAACTAAGAAGCAAATTCTGATCTATAGCATCTTATTGGTCCCCTTGACCTTGGCCCCTGTCTTCACAGGCATGGCCGGGGCGATTTATGGTACGGCGGCAATCCTTCTCGGCATTGGCCTGATGCGCCATTCCATCCGCGTTTGGCGCATGGATGACCGCAACGATGATCCCGCATCCAAGGCACGGCCGATGTTCTTTTTCACGATCTTCTATCTGTTCCTGATCTTCGTCGCTCTGATGATTGATAAAGCCGCACAGCCTTGGCTCTAGATCAGAATTCTTCCTATCAAAAACTTGAAGACCGCTTCCGGCGTCTAAAGACTCTTGGAGACGCGACGTCTATTCTCGAATGGGATTGGGCGACCATGATGCCGCCGGGTGGAGCAGATGCCCGCAGCGATCAACTGGCCGAGCTCAACGCCCTCAGGCACAATATGCTTTGCGCAACGGAAACTGGCGATCTGCTGAATCAAGCCGCCGATACCCCTGACTTGTCAGACTGGCAGCGGGCCAATGTCCGCGAAATCAGCCGCCGCCGCGCCAGTTCCATGGCCCTGTCCGAAGACTTCGTGCTGGCTCGTACCAAGGCCTGTAACACTTGCGAAACAGTCTGGCGACAAGCCCGCGCCGATGCAGATTTCAAGGCCGTCTTACCGCATTTGGAAAACCTGTTGTCGCTGGTGCGCGAAGAAGCTGAAGCCAAAGCCGAGGTTCTGGGGTTGGGGCTCTATGATGCCCTACTGAATGATTATGATCCGGGCACCCGGTCAGAACATTTCGATCAGGTATTTGATGATCTCGAAACATTTCTGCCGGAATTTTTGGGCCAAGCTTTGGAACACCAGGCAAGCCAAGCAAATGTTATTCGGCCTCAAGGTCCTTTCCCCGTCGACAAGCAAAAAGATCTCGGCACGGGCTTCATGAAGGCGCTTGGCTTTGACTTTGACCACGGTCGCTTGGACGTTAGCCTGCATCCCTTCTGTGGCGGATTTTCTGATGATATCCGCATCACCACCCGCTATGACGATGCCGACTTTACCTCTAGCTTGATGGGTGTGCTGCACGAAACTGGCCATGCCCTCTATGAGATGGGGCTGCCCCAAGACTGGCGCAGCCAACCTGTTGGCGATGCGCGCGGCATGAGCCTCCACGAAAGCCAATCCCTGTTATTTGAGATGCAGGTCTGCCGGTCTCAAGAATTTTTGACTTACGCAGCGCCGATCATGGCGGAGGCCTTTGAGGGCCAAGGCCCTGCCTGGTCCGCCGATAATTTAAGTAGGCTGTACAGCCATGTCGAACCCGGGTTCATTCGCGTTGACGCAGATGAAGTCACCTATCCAGCCCACGTTATCCTGCGCTATCGTCTTGAACGGGCCCTGATTGAAGGGGACATGGAAGCGGCCGATATCCCGACCGCTTGGAATGAAGCCTTGCAACGTATCCTTGGCATTACGCCACCTTCTGACCGCGAAGGCTGTCTGCAGGATATTCACTGGTACGATGGTGCTTGGGGATATTTCCCGACCTACACCTTGGGGGCGATGATGGCGGCACAAATTTTCGATGCGGCGCGCACGGCTGAGCCCGATATCCTACCCAGCATTGCCAGAGGAAATTTCCAACCCTTGCTCAATTGGCTTCGAAAAAACGTTCATGGATATGCCTCTAAATTCGAAACACCGGAACTGTTGGAAAAAGCCACCGGTCGTCCGCTGGACGCAGAGACCTTTAAGACCCATTTGAAAAGTCGTTATCTCGGGCGCCCTTTATAGGCCCTATTTCTCCGCTAATACGCGTTTTGGTTTAGGACTGTCTTTCAGCTGTGTGCCGCCGGTCAGTAAATAAGCACTACCAATTCCGAGCCCCCCACTAATAACACCGACGGCAAAGAGTGATGCAGAGAGTTTTAACATTTCTCGACGCCTGCGCTTTAATTCGTTTTTTTGACGTGTCGTACTATTTTTCATAATGCCTTCCTTCCATTCCACATCCCGCGATTGAGAGGCTCCGTGGATAAGCTATGGAAGGATTACAGGAGATTTAGGCATTTTTATGTTTATATTTGCATATTTATTTGCATTTTTATCCGTTCGCCACAGATTGAACGCCTAAAAGAAAGGTGCGGAGGATTATTGCCCTCAGTGATAAAGAAGCAGATAAACTAATAAACACCGCCGTTGTTGATGAAGAGAGGCAGGATCGGCAGGATTGCACGGCTTGGCCGATTATAATTGGAGAGGATCGCAGAGATGGCGTCACGCGGGGCCATAATTGGTGTCGTTTTGGGAGCCATCACTGCCGCTGGTTTCGTCTATTTAGCCCTTGTCAAATCCGAGACGAATGCTCCTCAAGCCAGCTTGACGATTGACGATAACCTGTTTCAAAGACAAAAAACCGCTTCGAATATATCTAAACCTGCTGTCGTAAAACCATCTTCCTCCACATCCAGCCGACCCCGCAATATACCGCCCTCGACCCCCGTTAATTCTTACCCAGTAGAAAAATCTTATCCGTTGAACGATTGGTCCCAAAATAATGTATCCGCAGGCCATTTAGATTCGGTCATCCTAGACGGTAAAAATCCGGGGCTTTTGGATAAGCACAAGCTTACAAATAACGATGTTTTAAAAGCGTCCGGATGGGCGGGAAATGTCTTCCTCGGCATGCGCATGCGCCATGTCTTTTTAACCGTATGCAGTAAAATCGTTGGCAATACCCTGGTCACAGGCAAGCGACCTGATGTGGTTAGACTTGCGCATCCCAATATTACAACTTCGGGTTGGACAGCTTTGCTTGCCGTCGCACATCTGCCGAGATGCAAGAACCCGGTGTTGCAAGCCTGGACAGTTGGTTCCGTGGCACCGGTTTTAAGCCCCCTTATCGGAAACTTCCCCCTGTCATTGCCACCGGCCAACAGCACGCCAACGAATAAATCGTTTCAAACTCGGTCGACGCAGGTTAGGCCTGACCAAGTCCCACCGGCTCCTGCGGTTACCGTGGAAATCATGACAGATAAAGCCAGCATCTATAAATGTTCGAACAAACGGTGCCGTGTTGTCGGCACCCGAGGCAAAGGCCAACATCCAGCCCTCATCGCCGATGAGTTGGAGGGCTGGGTTTTATTTCAGTTGCATGACGTATCGGGGTGGATGCCTCGCAATACTTTCAGGATCCTCAAAAGGTCAGACGAAGTGCAACCTCAAAAATAATTGGAGGGCCGCGCTATTTCCCCTTCATTTTATCCTTGGCCATAGAACTCGCCTTGGATTTAGCCTTTTCTTCCGCCGCCTTTTTCTTTTCCTCAAGACGCTTTCTGGCTTCTTCGGAAACGCCCTGAGTCATTGGCTGAACGGTATTGGGGGTGATCTGTGGGGAAACCAACTGTTGGCTAAATTGCGCCGATGCCGTGGCTGAATAACCAACCAGGACGGCTACAGCAAGGAATGCTATTTGGTATCTCATGGGACTCATTTCCTCTAAAAGTTTCTACCGCATTTTACCATACAGGAGAAAAATTGTCCGGGTTATTGTTTGATTTTGAAAAGACCTCTTGATCCATTAAATCCCACCCGCCAATCTAGCCAGACACCTAATTACCAGAAAGCGCCACAATAATGTCCGCTGATGAACCCGCGCCGACTGTTCGAGTTATCGTTGTTAATTATAATTCGGGGAATCTACTTGGGCGCTGCATTGACGCGTTGCATAAACAGACGTTTTCGGACTTCGAGGCCATCATCGTCGATAACAATTCAACCGATGGGTCCGTGGACGCTGCCATGGTCGATGACCCCCGGTTCACGATCCGTCGTTTGGACGACAACATCGGCTTTGCCGCTGCCAATAACTTGGGTGCCAAGGATGCAGCAACGCCCTGGCTGGCAATGCTCAATCCTGATGCTTTTGCGGAGCCGAACTGGCTAGCAGAATTGATGGATGCAACGCGGAGATACCCGGATACCGCAATGTTCGGATCAACCCAGATCAGTGCTAACGATCCGCGTAAACTCGATGGCAGTGGAGACGCATATTTCGCGTTCGGTTTGGCCTGGAGAGGCAATTATGGCCACCCTCTAGGTGATCTACCTGAAGACGGCGAGACCTTCAGCCCCTGCGCCGCAGCGGCGCTTTATAAGACAGCGGCGTTTCAAGACGTGGGTGGATATGATGAACGATTTTTCTGTTACCTCGAAGACGTAGATTTAGGATTTCGATTGAGGCACAAACGAGAACATTGTGTCCAAGTCAAAAGCGCAGTGGTCTACCATGTTGGCTCGGCTCTAACAGGGGAGAAAAGCGACTTTGTTCGCTTTCATAGCGCTCGGAACGGAATCTGGCTGTTCTCTAAAAACATGCCAGGGGTATTATTTTGGCTTCTTTTACCGGGACATGTGCTGTTGCAACTGGCGTGGTTGGCTCGGGCAGCATTGCACGGTCAGATAAAACCCGTGTGGCTGGGAATACGCGCAGGATTAGGAGGACTATCCGAGATATGGCAAGAGCGCCCGAGCGTTCGTGCCCCCGAAAATATAAAATGGACCAGCATCTCTCGAGCTCTTTGCTGGTCCCCTTGGCGGTTATTAAACCGAGGTCACGACGTGCGAAAATATAGACTTGTTAGAGCACCCTCCGAAACACCCCCGCCTACATTACCCAAGAGTTTGTAGCCACAAATTGGGGGGAATGAGCATTCTCCATAATCGCCTACTTGAATTGATTTATATCAACGATTTATCGCTGTTGAATTTCGGTACGAATCATATGTAGTTTTAAGCCCATCTTCCAGGCACGTCTGTGCAGACCATCCCAAAGACTTCATGAGAGAAATATCGAGCAACTTCCGCGGTGGTCCATCAGGCTTACTTCTATCAAACTCAAGGTCACCTGAGAAACCAACAATACGAGCAACCAATTCGGCAAGCTCACGGATAGTAAGCTCCTCGCCAGTACCTATGTTAATTTGTGGCTCGTCCGAATAATTCTTCATAAGAAAGACTAAAGCATCGGCCAAGTCATCAACATAAAGAAACTCTCTCTTGGGCTTACCCGATCCCCAGATATTGAGAGATTTGTGTTCATTTTTCGCTTCATGTGCCTTGACGATTAAAGCGGGAATGACATGGCTCGAGATCAGGGAAAAATTATCGCCAGGACCATACAAGTTATTGGGCTGGGCCGAGATAAAGTCGCATCCGTATTGCAAACGATAGGCTTGGCACATTTTTATGCCGGCGATCTTGGCAATGGCGTACCATTGATTGGTTGGATCAGGAAGCCCCGTCAAAAGAACCTCTTCCGACATTGGTTGTGCCGCTCTGCCCGGGTAAATGCAAGCTGAGCCAAGGAAAAGTAACTTCTCGACGCCCGACTTATAGGCTGCATGAATGACATTTGTTCCAATGGCGAGATTATCGTAAATAAAATTTGCCGGCAGGGTAGAATTTGCATGAATACCGCCAACTGTGGCCGCCGCTAAGATAGCCGCGTCGGGCTTATTTTTAACAAACCAGCTTTCAACGTCAGCCTGGTTACGCTGGTCTAATTCTTCCCGCGTTACTGTTAGAATTTCGCAATCTTCTGAAGCTAATCTTCTGACTGTGGCCGACCCGACCAACCCGCGATGACCCGAGACCCAAACGCGTTTCCCCTTCAGGTCATAATTATTATGCATTGAGATTTCTTTGATCGTCACGGATAGCAATTAAATCTGACTCTACCATTTCCTGAACAAGGTCTGGAAAATTAGTCGTATGGGTCCAGCCAAGTTTTTTGCGCGCCTTAGACGGATCACCGCACAGCACATTTACCTCTGTCGGGCGAAAATATCGGGGATCAATTCTAACTAGAGTTTGACCACTTTTCTTATCAACGCCTACTTCGTTTACACCATTTTCTCTCCATTCAATGGGTCGACCAACAACGCTGAACGCAAGCTCAACAAATTCCCGCACCGAGTGCGCCTCGCCCGTAGCCAGCACATAATCATCAGGCTCATCCTGTTGCAGCATACGCCACATGCCATCGACATAGTCCCGCGCGTGTCCCCAATCGCGCCGGGCATCGATATTGCCAAGAAAGAGTTGCTTCTGAAGGCCTAACTCAATAGCCGCGACAGCTCGAGTAATCTTACGCGTAACGAAAGTCTCTCCACGGGTTGGCCCTTCGTGGTTAAAAAGAATCCCGTTAGAGGCATGGAGGCCATAGGCCTCGCGATAGTTTACCGTAATCCAATACGCATACAATTTAGCAGCTGCATAGGGGCTACGTGGATGGAATGGAGTACTCTCTCTCTGAGGGGTTTCCTCCGCCTGTCCGTAAAGCTCCGACGTGGAGGCTTGGTAAAAGCGAGTTCTACCCTCGACCCCCAAAATACGGATTGCCTCAAGCAGGCGCATGGTTCCCAGAGCATCGGAATTTGCCGTATACTCGGGTGTCTCAAAACTAACCTGCACATGACTCTGTGCGCCGAGATTATAGATCTCAGTAGGTTTAGCCATCTGGATCAGACGAATAATATTGGTAGAATCCGTTAGGTCCCCGTAGTGCAGATGAAATTGCGTGTCCTCTTCATGCGGGTCAGTATAGAAACTGTCAATTCGTGCCGTATTAAATGAAGATGACCGACGTTTGACCCCGTGAACTTCATAGCCTTTATCAAGTAGGAACTTAGCCAAATAGGCACCATCTTGACCTGTTACACCTGTGATGAACGCGATATTATTTTTCAATGCTTTTTGCTCACAATTGCACTTTTCTAATGGGTTGCATGCAGATCATTAGATCAATTATCAATATTCCCTGAACTGGCAAATGAGTAAAATTCGCTGTCCAATAAGATTTGGCATCAATACAATGCGCGACTTACAAGCCGGGTAATTGGTTGCCGACAGAGTATGCTTTTACAAGAATGAAAATGTAAATGAATAAAAGCAAAAACGGTTCTCGGATGCGGCAAGATTTGCCATTTGTCCAACTTGAAAATTGCTCGGTTTCAATTCCGGAGCGAAACCCTTTTACATCTCTAAAACATGCTCTTCTTGGCAGGCGCAATTCAGAACCAAATAAATTAAACATATTAGAAAATATCACGTTTAGCGCATCATCAGGTGATCACATTGGGATCATTGGGCGCAACGGTTCGGGAAAGTCCACATTGCTGCGCCTGATCGCGGGCATATATCCTCAAAGCCAAGGTGTGCGACGAGTCCAAGGCTCGATTGCCCCCGTTCTTGCTCTTGGTGGCGGCCTAGATCCTGAATTGTCGGTTCGAGCGAATGTTCGCTTAGGCCTCATCAATGCGGGGCGTCACGATTCCTATTCGACAGAACTTTTGGAAAAAATTCTCAAATTTGCTGAATTGGAGGACCGCTCAGAAACTCCTTTAAGACATTTAAGTTCGGGGTTTCAAGCGCGACTAGCCCTCTCTTTATCCTTTCACCAAAATTCAGACATCCTAATTCTTGATGAGGTCCTAGCGACCGGAGATATGGTTTTCGTTGAGAAAGCTCGAAGGGCAATGATCGATCTATTCTCCAAAACGCCAATACTATTTTTGACCAGCCACAATGAAACCGATATCACGGAAGTATGTTCGCGCGTGATATTAGTCAGTGATGGTCAAATTATGATGGATGGAGCACCCGATTTGGTCTTCGATAAATATCATCACATGCTGGCAGACATTCAATGAGTGCTTTTTCAAGCAGGTTACGCGAGGGGCTGCTGATTTTGCATAGCATTATGTACCTAGCCTATTCACAGATTTATCGTCGCTACTGCGGATCCCTTCTAGGCTTAGGCTGGTCACTCATGTCGCCAATGATCATGATCGCCGTCTACTATTTGGCCTTCCGTATTTTCTTTCGGGTACCAATTGAAAATTTTGCAGTCTATCTCGCTGCGGGCCTAATGCCTTGGCTGTTTGTTGTAAATTCTGTTATCGCTTCAGCCAAAACGCTTACTAATCATCGTGATGTATTGGAAAATTACACAATCTCACCGTTGCTGTTTTTATTCTCAACAGTGATGGCGGAATGGTTGTTCTTCCTAATGTCTTACGTCGTTGCAATTATATTTGCGGCCATTTCAGACCTGACAAACTGGACTACGCTGCTTTTGCCAGTTTATTTGATGCCCTTGTTCATTTTCACGGCCGCATCAGGTGTAATCATTGGCTACGCCAGCGTCCATTTTCGCGATATCCCGCATTTACTGGGAGTATTCTTTGCGTTGGCATTTTGGTTCGTTCCTATTGTCTATCACTGGAGCTTTATACCTGAAGGCTACGTTGATATTATTCGTTACAACCCGTTGAGTATTCTAATTACACCATCACAAGTTATCCTACACGGCAATGCATTGCCGAGCTTAAAAGTCTTCCTTGCTGGAATTTATTTGTCGCTCATTTGGGTGGCCTTTGCTCTCTATATCCATCGCAGGTTTAGGAAAAGGATCGTCTATTATCTTTGAGAAAATTAGCGGCTTGCCTTTATGTCATCTTGATATAACCAATTGGTTCAATTTATGAGGATGCCCCATTGAGACCGACTCCCCTTCCTCGTTTTGCCGCTGTTGTCCCAATCGGCAACAGCGATCCTCGTCTCAAAAGCTCGCTTCGTTCTCTTCAAATCCAAAATGTGGATATGGATGTCGCATTGATGGATGCAAGCAATGACGGGTCAGTACACCACATAGCCGACTCATTCAGTTCGCTTTTAACTTTCCGGAAACACGCGACAGATGCAGGGCAAGCGTCCGCAATTATGGAAGGATGGAAACAAATCCAGGGAGATATCCTTTTTTGGTTGAACGCCGATGACGTGTTGTTGCCAGGGACCATCGCAACCGTAGCGGAAGTATTTTGTTCCAGCCCAGAAATCGATATCGTTTACGGACACAGTATTATACTCGATTCTCACGCGCAGTTGACGGGGTATCATATGGCCGTGGAGGAGATTTCCGACCTAATCCTACGGTCTAATACAATTTCACAGCCTTCCTGTTTTGTTCGGCGCCGTGCGATAAACGAAATTGGGGGCATCAATCCTGACTTGGAATTTGTGATGGATTGGGATTTATGGGTTCGTCTATATAGGGCAGGTAAAATATTTCATTTTATAGATCAGCCCCTATCCGCTGTTGTCTTTGAGAAAGGCACAAAAACAGCTTCTATAAAACTGAGACGTCTCTCGGAAGCCTTTGCCCTATCACGTCGTTATTCTGGCACTTGGGCCGCCTTAAAGACAGTGATAGGCATAGCTTTACATCATCTGGGTGCCTACACAGTAATGGCTTCACTTGGAAGCCAAATGCGATCCATAAGACACCGAAAGACTCAGAAATTTATATTTGGCATAGGCCGGGACGGTCAAATCGATGGCGAGGCCCAAATTCCGTTACCTAATCTTGCTGATGAGGCGAAACAACGAATTTCGATACATCTTGATACCCGTAATTCCGATGACGTTTCTGTGACTGCCGGCAATAACACGGGTAAAAATGTCGGCGACGACAACACCCTTGTTACCCTAGAAAGAGCGATTGACCCCGGTGAGGTGCAATGGCTCAGTTTTAAAAGCCCCACAGGGCAACAGACGCGTTTCAGTTACGCTTGTTGGCGCTAACACCAAGGACTGTTAATAATGTCGATCAAGCACCGAATTCAACTCTGCTTTTGTAGATCTACAAAACTAAATTGTTAGACTGATCGATCATGGCAACTAAACCCGACGAACCTAAATCAACAAATAGTCAAACCATGAGCCATGAAAATGAACTTGCAACTGACGATGTAAGTTCGGATTTTTATGGCCAAGATACTGAATTAAAAATCTTGGCCGCTATAATTCCACATCTCACCAATCGGAATTTTATTGATATAGGTGCCGAAAAAGGGAGCGTATCCAAGTTTTTTATGGCGCACGGCTTCAACGGATGGATTTTTGAACCTTATCCGGGCCACCGGAACGTGCTTGAAAGCATTGTGTCAGGAACTGACAGCAAGTTTTTTCCCTACGCCATAGATAAATCGGATCATCTCGGAACGTTGCACATTGCCACCGATGAGAATAACGACCCTCTAAATTATTTTCATTCCTTGCAATATCTTGAGAAGGATCATCGGGTCAAACATACCGACCAGATCTCGGTGGACTGTTTTTCTATTGGTTCGCTTGTTCACCAGGGGATATTGGAGGAAAAAGTAGGGGTCCTAAAAATAGACACAGAAGGGAATGACTTAAATGTACTCAAAGGAATGGGAACTCTGGATACGGAAGTCCTGATTTGTGAGTATTTCACGAATAATATCTATTCCGGTTGGAAAGACGGTGCCCCCGAAAAGCTTATTGCCGAGGCGTCAAAAATTGGCTTTGAGAAATATATCGTTACAAAACGTCGGAGAGATATCGAATTCGTTGATTTTTCCCCAACTTCATTTGCAAATGAGCAATGGGGAAATCTGATTTTCATACGGGGCTCCATCTACCAAGCGGCTTTGAATCAATTGCTAGAAATTAAAAAAAAGTCAGAAGAAATTCTCTTTGAAAAAACAGCTTTTTTACAAGAGACTTGTGACCAGCGCCTTACACTCATCACCGAATTAGATGCTGAAACTAAAATTCTGCGCGGCAATATCGATTCTCTCAATAAGAGAAACGATAATCTTGTTAAAGATATGTCCGATCGCACACGAGGCTATGAAACTCTGATCAGAACTCAACAGCAGAAGATTGATGAAACCAGAGCAGGCCTAATTGGTTCTTTAAAACGGCAAACTAAGCACTATTTAAAGCTCATAACGGAAAGATCCAGGCTTTTTATCAAGCCGCGCCTTGGTATGCTAAATCAATACCATCCTCGCCCAATGGTTCTTCCCAATTGGTATTATCAGGCGCCTGCGGAGGATTCTTCCAATCTCCCTTTATTATCGATCGTTACTCCGTCCTTTGCGCAAGGGTCTTTTATCGAACGAACGATAAACAGTGTGCTTGATCAAAATTATAAACATCTTGAATTCATCATTCAGGATGGGGGCTCTAGTGATGAAACGGTTGATGTGCTGCGTCGCTATGATGCCCGATTGACCCATTGGACTTCGGAAAAAGACCGCGGACAGACACATGCGATCAATCTAGGTTTTGCCCACGCGACGGGTGAAATCATGGCATACCTAAACTCCGACGATCTATTATTGCCTGGGGCCTTACACTATGTCTCAGCCTATTTCGAAACCCATCCCGAGGTTGATGTTGTGTACGGCCACCGCGTCCTGATTGACGAAGATGACCAGGAAGTCGGGCGTTGGATTTTACCTCCGCATAACAATATGGTTCTCTCTTGGGCGGACTATATTCCACAGGAAACGTTGTTCTGGCGGCGCCGGATTTTTGATAAAATTGGCGGGCAACTTGATGAGAATTTTCACTTTGCAATGGATTGGGATTTAATCCTTAGATTTCGCGAAGCTGGGGCAAAGTTTGTTTGTCTCCCACGATTCCTCGGCGCGTTTCGTATTCATTCTGAGCAAAAGACATCGGTAGAAATTGAAGGTAAAGGAATGAATGAAATGTCACTGTTGCGAAAAAGGTGTCTTGGCCAGACAGTTACACAAGACGAAATTAAGCGCGCAATTCGCCCATATTTGGCCAAGAGTCTCCTTTGGCATAAAGCCTATAGATTATTTAAGCTTTGCTAGCTCCGTAACGGATTGAAATAATGGGCTGAGAAATTGGCCCTCTGCAGAATAAGTAGAAAACACTCCCATAATGGCAATACTATTCACTCTGGCGCTTTTTGGCTACTGGTCGCTTGTCGGTTTCGCGACTCTTCTAGTGTTCCCACCTCGAACCGGGGCAATTCAGACCTTATTGCTTTCCCCAATCGTTGGAATTTCAACAATTATAATTCCAATATTTCTGCTTAATAGATATGGCTTAGCAGTCAATCAGTTCGCGACACCTTTGCTATTGTTACTGGGCCTTGGTGCCATATTTGTAATTATCTGGAAGCGTCCTATCTTTCCAATTCGCCGGATACGCCCCTTTCTCATTTTAATGGTTTTTTCGTTGACGTTGGTCGGATGGCCAATGGCGCTCTACGGCTTTGATTGGATCGCGTTCAGCAATGATGACGCCGCGAACTACGCTCTCGCCGCACAACGATTTCTTCACCATGGCTATTTCGAGACGCCCGATTATGTGACCTATGCGGACGGTCTGGATTATTCAATTGCCAATGGCATTTTCTATATTTTACTGAACATCCGGCCTGGCAGTGAATTAATGTTGGCGTCACTATGGAATTTTTCAGGGCTCAACGCACACCAAGTTTATATGCCTTTGATGGTAGCACTTCATATGTGTCTCGTCTCCTCGACGGCGGCAATGTCGGCGACGATATCTCGCAACTGGATGGTTCCATTTTTTGCGGCCGGGTTGGTCGCCATTTCACCATCGCTCACGTTGGGAACTATGTACCAACTCGCGCCTCAGGTTGGCGGGTTGGCCTTGCTTGTTGCCAGCGTTGCCTTGTTGCTTCGAACTCCTCCTAAGTTACCTCTTAAAGCCATGATGTCTTCGATAATTCCTGTGACATTTCTAATTTCCGCCGTCCTCATTTGGTATGTCGAGATGCTCCCTTTCCTTGGTCTTGGGTGGCTTATTTACCTAATTTCTAATTCCTGGCGGGATCGAACAAATGCGGTGCGAATCTTATATCCCGCTTTGATTATCGGCATTACATCAATCCTTATCCTTAATTTTTACATTTATGACGCACTTGAATTCATGTTCCGGAATGTTGGCGTTGGATTGGGGGAAACGAATATCGGGACATCGCTTTTCCCCTTCTATTTGACCCCCATGGGATTAGCCACTGTATGGGGGTTGTTCCCAGTTGGAAAAAATATTCCTGAGCCCTATATGTCGGTCGGAATATTTATCGGCATTGCTCTGTCCGTTTGGCTGATCTGGGGTATGTTAACGACAAAAATTCGCTCAAAACCTTGTGCAATTATACTATTTATAATGATCGCGCTTGCGGCGAATATGTATAACGGGAACGCAAGCTACGGATTGTTTAAGCTTGCAATGGTTGCCCAACCTTTCTTATTGACGATGCTCGTGCTTAGAATTCCAACCGCACGTTATACAGTGTTGCTGTCGGCACTAATTTTCGCGCCGCCAATAATTTCTAACGTATATTCACAGTACTACTACATGACTGAAAGCAAAGGGTTTAAATATGGTGGATTTGTCGGACTTCCGAACGCATCATCTGTCGAGGCCAATCAACAATTTGTAAAATTAATTTCCCCAGCGAAAGAGAAAATTAAAAATGGAATTTTGCTCGATACCATAAACCCGGTACTTGCACGTTATCAAATGCTCTACCTAAAAGGCATCAGTTCACTTTTTCCTGCACGCAACTATTGGGATCAGGTGAACGTGTCCACGCCTAATAATATAAATGATCAAGTATTCAAAAATATTGAAGTCGTTGTAGGGGGTAAAAAAAATACCTTTTGGCTACATAAGGGACTTAAAGACAAACTGAAAGAATTGCCGATTGTCGTTAACAAACAATCCTCAAATATACTTAATCGGCACACCCAAGATGCTAACGTGAAGAACTTTTTTCAGCTAACGGACTCAAATGCACTCACGAACCATCTGGTTTTTATACACTCAAGCCTTGGGAACTATTACTATTTGGGCGATCAACGCCGCATTGGCTTATATCAGCTTGAAAATGACCCAATGATTCCCGGTCGGACAATGTCAGGACTTGGGCGTTATTTACAATTGATGGTCGTCAGCCCGTCCAAGACGCTCCGGGTAAAGATGGAGATATCCACCACCTTAATGAAGCATTTTGACAGCCGTTTACCTGTTCCATCCCTCTACGCTAAGAGCATACAAAAAATTAAGTTCAAGGGTCGCGGTTCCGCCCGTGTTTTTAGTGATCCGATCACCCCTCTATATATTAACGGTGTGCCCGTCATTGCCATCGATATGGGACGAAAACCGGAAAGATTTCCCTCCCGGGCGATAGGTTTAATGCGCCTATACGGGACCACGGTCAATCGGGACCCACGCCTGTTAACCGCCTTTGGACGAGATATCTCATTGGTTAGCGAAGAAAAATATAGAAACTTTTCGCCCCCGTCGAATTTGGTCAATTTCCCTCAGGGGTTAGAAAATTCTGAACTGGAATATTCCGGCATTTATGAAGATGGATATATTTCTGAAGAATCCTTTTTTATATTAAGGCAGCCCTCCTCAACAAAAAAATTTAAGATAGAAGGGCTCATCCCTTACATAGATCAAGATACATTCAAAACGATCATGATCCTTAGAATTGATGGCGTGGATATTGTTAAGAAAGAACTCGGGCTGGGTAAATTTTTAGTCGAGATTCCGGTGATGCCGAGTCAGTCCTCAAACCGGAGAGTTGAAATATCTTTTAGCCGCGCCCAAAAGCTTCCTGGTGCCGATGCTCGAATATCAGCTGCAAAAATTAATTTTCTTGGATTTAATTAATGCCTGAGGAGGCAGCATGACCGCGCTACCGGAGGAAATTAAAGAGTTAGTGGAAAGACAAGTGCCGTCAACCTCACGGATGTACCGCGACGTTTTGGCATTACTGGAAGCCGCAACCATTCCGTCCCAGCCGTCGGATTCTTGCATAACATTTGCGCCCGAATACATAGAAAAGCCGTTTCCTGGGTTTTCGGAAATCGAACTCAAGCATATGGCCGAACAGCAAAAACATAGTTTTGTATGGGCGGCAAAGGCCGAAACTGTCCGGTGGTTAATACAAAAACATACTCCGTCGGCTAAACGTGTATTAGATATTGGATGCGGAACCGGTTTCATTACAAAGATACTACGCGCCGAACTACCGGATGCGGCATTATTAGCAACAGACATATTCACAGAAGGAGTCCGACTGGCATCTGACGCACTTAAATCCGATGCGTTTGTCTTTCATATGGACGCCTATCGTATTCCGTTTCAGAACGAACTTGATTTAGTGACGAGTTTCGATGTTCTGGAACACATTGACGGTGACCTGGAAGTTCTCAAAAAAATAGCTGCTAGTCTGCGACCCGGAGGAGTATCCATCAATATTGTGCCCCAGCATCCCTGGCTTTATAGCCCTGCTGATGCCCGAGCCAACCATGTCCGTCGATATCGTGTCCGTGAATTAGCCGATAAAACCAGAGAAGCCGGGCTGGATGTAAGTTATGATTCTTCCATCTTCTCCCTTTTGCTACCCGCTGCGGTTGCATCTAGATACAAGTCCAAGATAACAGGGAAATATCACCCGGATGATGAGCATAACCTTCCCACGTTACTCTCGGCGATTTTGGGCGGCATTCAGTCTTTGGAACTCGGTATACTAAAAATGGGAATCCGGTTTCCCATCGGGAATTCAAGGGTGGTTGTCAGTGTAAAATCTGGGTGATCTTGAGAACTTCAATATACTGACATATGTTTCTGCCAGAAATTGATGTGCAGTGTTTGGGAATGCGTGCCTGTATTAGCCACTCTCCTATGTTATCTTATTCGGGAGCGCTCGGAAACACCGCTTCCGAATAAAGTGAATTGGGGAAAAATTGTCCGTGAGTAGTTTAAAGGTACGCAATTCGAATTTGGAAAATGTCCTCATTATTGAGCCTGCAACCATCTATGAAGATTTTAGAGGCTCCTATGTTGAAACTTACAATGAAGACCTCTACCAGGAAGCAGGAATTGATATTAAATTCGTACAGGACGATGTCTCTACTTCCGCAAAAAACGTCCTGCGGGGTATTCATGGTGATGCTGAAACCTATAAATTGATCTCTTGTCCTTACGGTCGGATTTATTTGGTAATCGTGAATTGTGACACACAGTCTAAAAATTTCGGCCAATGGGAATCCTTTTCCCTTTCAGCGCCCAGCAAAACTCAGATATTAGCGCCTCCAAAACATGGCGTTGCGCATTTAGTATTGAGCGACGTCGCCCTTTTCAGCTACAAGCAGTCGACTTATTATAATCGGGCGGGACAATTCAGCTATCGGTATGATGACAGCCGATTCGGCATATTTTGGCCAACCCGTACGCCCATATTATCGGAACGTGACTCCCATGCTGAGGGTTAGCTGTCGATGACGGTAAAGATTGATCTTGTTAAAAAAGCGAACTGGGTCCGTGCGCAAACCCTGTTGATGCATAAAACAGCGCCTGGCGTACGTATTGCTTCCTCGTTGTCTCCGGTCGAAATTTTTACATCTCTCTTTTATGGCGGCTTAATGCAGTTTCGTCCTAATGAGCCACAGTGGCCTGATCGGGACCGCCTCGTTCTAAGTAAGGGACATGGTAGCTTATCGATTTATCCGGTCCTTGCCGACTTAGGGTATATCGAACTTCATGAGTTAGAGAGAGTCGGGCAACCTCAGTCTCGTCTTGGGATCATTCCTGAACCCATCACACCAGGCATTGAGACGACCAATGGTTCATTAGGCCATGGGCTCGGTGTTGCTTGTGGTATGGCAATCGCCCTGAAACAGCTGAAGAAATCTCAAACTATTTTTGTTCTCTGTGGTGATGGAGAAATGAATTCCGGTGCAATTTGGGAAGCGGTGATGTTCGCTGCCCGACAAAAACTCGATAACCTTGTTGTTATCGTAGATGACAATAAGCGCTCGATGCTGGGATACCAGAAAGATATCATGGGCTTGGATCCACTAACGGAAAAGCTAGAAGCTTTTGGTTGGTCAGCGTCAGAGGTTGATGGGCATGACGTCGACGCCCTACAAGAAGAATTAAAAAAAATTAAGGACAAGCATTCCGACCAACCCAAAGCTCTAGTCGCTCACACCGTAAAAGGTCACATGGTTCCGGAGTTGGAAGCAGATCCGATTTGCCATATTCGAGTCGTCGCCCCGGAAGTCATAGATAAAACTCTGAAAGATTGGTCATGAATGCATTGCCAGCAAAGCCAATGCGAGATGTTTTGATTGAGGCCCTCTACGATCGCATGGTCGCAGACGAAAAAATCTTTTTTTTATCATCTGATATGGGAGCACCCGCGCTTGACCGTATAAGGGCAGATATCAAGGATCGTTTCATCAATGTAGGCATTGCCGAACAAAACCTGATTAACGTGGCTGCCGGCCTCGCGATGGAAGGGTTTACCGTCTATACCTATGCGATTGCATCCTTTTATTTCCGGGCATATGAACAAATTCGGATTAATCTCGCATTGCCGAGCCAACTCCGTGAAATGAATGTAAATATGCTCGCGCTTGGAGCTGGGTTTAGTTACGACGTCTCGGGACCAACACATCACTGCCTGGATGATATTAGTGCGATGCGAACGATGCCCAATGTTATGACCATTAGCCCGTGCGACTGGAATGCGGCACTGGCACTCGCCGACTATGCTCCAACCACCCCGCGACCAAAGTATTTTCGTCTTGATGGGAAACCCTTGCCCGCTATTTACCCGGGGCCCGAAGCCATCAATTTCGTCAAAGGATTTACAGAGCTTTGCACCGGCCGGGATGTATGCTTCGTCGCCGTCGGAGTGATGGTTCACCAGGCGCTCAAAATTGTTTCTCGCTATGAAGGAAGCGTCGGGGTAATTGACGTCTTCATGTTAGATAATTGTAACGAAGATGAATTGGCGAGTTCGTTAAGTCACTATTCTACAGTTATTACCCTGGAGGAAGGGTATATTAATCGTGGCGGACTGGATTCTCTTGTTGCAAACCTGATAACCGAACGGGGACTCAATTGCCGGCTGAAGCGCTTTGGCGTGCCAAACAAGTTCGAGCTTTCTCTAGGGGACCGATATATGTTGCACGAGGCAAATAAGATGAATGAATATCACATCACCCGCGCTCTAGAAGCCGCCTTAATATAATTTTCCGTATTATGAGATCTTAAAAAATGACAGAAAAAACCAAGATCCTGATTACCGGCGGCGCCGGCTATCTCGGCTCCATTATGGTTCAAAGCTTTCTCGATGCAGATTATGACGTTACCGTCCTCGATAACTTTTTGTTTAAACAAAACTCTCTTGCCGCGTGTTGTGCTCGTCCAAACTTTAATATCATTAATGGCGATGCACGCGATGAGGCCTTAGTGAAAAAGCATGCTTCAAAAGCCGATGTAATAATACCGCTGGCAGCCCTTGTAGGTGCCCCCATTTGCGCCAAAGATCCCATTGGAGCCACAACTCTGAACCATGACGCCCAGATAATGCTTTTGGACTCGCTAAGCCCCGATCAATGGGTTCTACTCCCAATTACAAACAGTGGATATGGAGTTGGGGAGGAAGGAAAGTTCTGTTCAGAAGAGAGCCCTCTTCGACCGATTTCCCTCTATGGCCAACACAAAGTCGAAGTAGAAAAGCAAGCACTAGAGCGTGAAAACACGATCAGCTTCCGTCTCGCGACGGTCTTTGGCATGGCTCCGCGAATGCGACTTGACCTCTTGGTAAACGACTTCGTTTATCGTGCATTTTATGACAGCGCTGTTGTTTTATTCGAAGGGAATTTCAAGCGAAATTACATTCACATCCGTGACGTCAGCAGAGTTTTTATCCACGGCCTCGAAAACTTTAATACAATAAAAAGCAACGCCTATAACGTTGGTCTCTCTAGTGCAAATTTATCAAAGATTGAGCTTTGCGAAAAAATTAAGGAACACATTCCAAAATTTGTCTTTCTTGAGGCCCCTATTGGCGAAGACCCCGACAAACGGGATTATATCGTCTCCAATGAGAAGGTCGAGGCAACAGGATTTATGCCTAAATTTTCCCTAGATGACGGCATTGAGGAGCTGATCAAAGGTTATACGATGATCCGAAATTCCATGTATGGCAATCTATAGAACTGCTGAAATCGTCACGGACAGGACTAATAATAATATGGATTTGGTGCTAATCAACCCCGGTGGTCGGGGGGGGATTTATCAATCTCTTGGAAATGAGTTAACAGCGATCGAGCCGCCTCTTTGGTGCCGTATAATCGCTGGATATGTGCGGGATCAGGGCTATTCAGTCACGATCATTGATTCTGAAGCGGACAATCTTGCCCCTCCAGCAGTTGCACAGAAAGTCCATGACCTCGCGCCACACTTGATTTGCGTGGTTGTTTTCGGGCATCAGCCCTCCGCCTCCACTCAACAAATGGTTCCTGCGGGAGAAACATGCCGAGCCCTTAAGGATATTGCACCGTCTATTCCGCTCTTGATCGTCGGTGGCCATGTGTCTGCCCTTCCTGAACGGACTCTACAAGAGGAAGCCGTGGACTTTGCCTGTAAAGGCGAAGGTCCGGCAACAGTCGTTCAACTCCTTAAGGCATTGTTGACACCGCCTCTGCAACTGGCCGGTGTTGAGGGGCTTGTATGGAAGAAAGATGGGGAGGAAATTATTGTTAATCCATCGGCTCCACTGACCGTAGATCTGGACAAGGAGTTTCATGGGAGCGCTTGGGACCTGTTGCCGATGGATAAATATCGGGCACATAACTGGCAATGTTTCGGCGACCTAAATGCGCGTATGCCCTATGCATCAATCTATACGTCCCTGGGCTGTCCCTATAAATGTAACTTTTGTTGCATCAATGCGCCGTTCGATTCAAATCGATATCGAATGAGGGACCCCAAAAAGGTCGTCGAAGAAATTGACCTTTTGTATAATGTGTATGGTGTGAAGACATTTAAAATTATTGATGAAATGTTTGTGCTGAATGAACGGCATGTAACGTCTATCTGTGACCTTTTGATCGAACGCGATCTGGATCTAAATATCTGGGCTTATGCGCGGATTGATACAATCAAGCCCCATTTCCTCAAAAAACTACGTAAGGCTGGCTTCCGATGGCTGGCACTTGGAATCGAATCCGGATCGGAGCATGTTCGGAACGGCGCTGCAAAGACTTTACGGTCCGAAGATATCGTTAATATTGTTCGGCAAATTCAAATGGCTGACATTAATGTTATCGGCAATTATATTTTTGGGCTTCCTGGTGACGATCTAGAAACAATGCAACAAACTCTTGATCTTGCCATAGATCTCAACTGTGAATTTGGAAATTTCTATTCTGCAATGGCTTATCCTGGCTCACCATTATACCTCTCAGCAATAGAAGATGGTTTGGATTTACCGCTCAAGTGGTCTGGTTATTCCCAGCACAGTTATGACTGCAAGCCGTTATCCACTGACAATTTAACAGCCGCCGAAATCTTAGAATTTCGGGACACCGCTTTTCATCATTATTTCGAGGGCGAGCGTTATCTCACCATGGCAACGCAGAAATTTGGTTGGGAGACCCGAAAGCATATTGAAGAAATGTCCAAGCATCGATTAAGTAGGGAAATCGTTGAAGTGGCTAAGTCCTGACTATGACACCTCTTCAAGATATTGATGTGGTAATTCTGGCGGGGGGACTCGGCACACGTATCGCGGATACGTTAGGGGATACCCCGAAAGTTCTTGCGCCTATAAATGGACGCCCGTTTTTGGATCATTTACTTCATCATCTAAGAGACTTCGGGTTCTCTCATTTTCATCTTAGCCTTGGGCACCTTGCAGATAAGGTTATCGATCATCTTACCGTTAATGGTCGGGCACCATCTGATGTCGAATGGGTGGTTGAGCCAAAACCTCAAGGAACAGCTGGAGCTCTTCGATTTATTGCAAAAATGCTTTCTTCTGATCCAGTGCTCGTTCTCAATGGCGATACATGGTTTGACACCGATCTAACCGAATTTATCCATCAACATATTCGCGAGGATCGGGAAGCATCTATACTTTGTACTACCGTACCCGACGGTTCGCGATATGGCCGGGTTGAGGTAAATGAAGTGGGGAACGTATTGCGTTTTATAGAGAAAGAAGAACAATTCATCGGATCATGCATGATCAATGCTGGCACCTATCTTCTCTCGCAAAAAATGATTCAGAATATTGTGGATGGTAACGAAATCTCATTGGAAAAAATTTTTCTACAAATTCTACCTTCAAAAAGCGTATGGGCTCACTTGGGAGATGGTACGTTTATCGATATTGGCACACCAGACAGTCTTATTGAGGCCAAAAATCATATAGGCATTGTTAAGAAAGGAACCCCCGCGTGATTATCAGTAGAACACCTTTTCGAGCCTCTCTTTTTGGTGGTGGGTCAGACTATCCCAAATGGTATCGGCAATTCGGGGGGAGCGTTCTCGGGTTCGCCATTAATAAATATTGTTATATTAGTTTAAGGTCTCTCCCCCCCTTTTTTGAACACAAGCACCGTGTTGTCTATTCGCGTGTTGAGACTGTAAATGAACTATCAGAGATTGAACATCCTGCGGTACGTCATATTCTGATTGAAAAGGGTATTAATTCAGGAATTGAAATCCACCACGATGGCGACCTGCCTGCACGCTCTGGAATTGGCTCAAGTTCTTCATTCAGCGTCGGGTTGTTGCACGCATTAGCCGCATCGAACGGAAATATGGTTTCCAAGCAGGAGCTTGCAATTGAAGCGATTCATTTTGAGCAAGAAATTATGAAAGAGCACGTCGGCTCTCAGGACCAGGTATGGGCCGCATATGGTGGCATGAATCGAATTGATTTTTACAGAGATGACAAATTCGATGTTGCTCCTCTGATGCTTAGAAAAGAGCGCCAAGAAAAGCTTATGGGATCCCTAATGCTCTTCTTCAGCGGGGTATCAAGATTTGCGCCCGAAATTGCAAAAGATAAAATCGCCAATCTAAGTCAACGGGAAAACCATATGGTTCGCATGGTGGAAATGGTCAAAGAGGCAGAAGAAATTTTGAGCAATCCAGAACGCGACGTAGATGAAATCGGCTCTTTGTTACATGAGTCTTGGATGTTAAAACGTGAGCTTGCGAAGAATGTAACAACAGAAAAGATGGATTCAATCTACAGCGCCGCGATGGACGCCGGTGCCTTAGGGGGGAAAGTTCTTGGGGCCGGAGGAGGTGGGTTTCTACTTTTTTATGTAAAGCCGGAAATCCAGATGACCGTGCGGGAACGGTTAAAAGATCTTGTATATGTAGATTTCGATATCGATTATTCTGGAAGTAAAATTGTTGTTTTCGAACCAAATGGCTTGCAGAAATTATGATATTCGACTGTCCGGAATTTGCCGATACCATTTGCGTGCGGCAAATATAAAACATGATGTACAAATTTCAAATATTTGTGAAATGACCGATTGAAATGGGTAATGTTTCAAACAAATACCTAGGCTTGCGCATACTTATAATTTCCAGGTTGCTTCTGGGTGGAAAGCTTTCAATTCTCAAAATTTGGAATGCCGTAGTATGTTATGGAAGCTTTTTTCTCCGCCGCAAAACGTCGAGCAAATCACCCTACCTCATAAACTTTGAACTTTGGAATGAGTGTAATGAGAGTTGCGTTTTTTGCCGTTCCGACAATAACGAAATTTATGATAGTAATCCGGGGGGCGACGGTAGTGTTATTTCCAAAGGAAAGTTAAAATTTGAAACCTATTTGAAAGTTCTGGACGAATTTTCCAGCCGGCTCATGCTAGCAATCCCGTATATCAATGGCGAACCGTTGATGTCAAAAGACATATACAAAGCTATTCAAGCTGCAACAGATCGTAAAGTCGGCACGATGATTGCCTCAAATGGCATTTTGTTAAATGAGTCAAACAGCCGCAAGCTTCTCACTGCTGGTCTGGATTGCCTAAAGGTTCATATCAGCGGGTTCACTACTCCAGTTCATTCCATCCAGCATCGTCGTGGCGATGTTGAGAAGATCAAAAAAAACCTGATCCGATTAGTGGAGATACGAAAGGAAGTGGGCAGCAATGCAATCATATTGCTCGATTTCATTAAATACGAACATAACAAACACGAACTAGAACTCGCGCGTAAATTTGCTCAGGATCTTGGAATTCTCTTTAACATACGCCCGGGAAATCCACGAGGAATGGAGTCCAGTGAGCCTCTTCAGTCCACAGCTAAATTGCCAACAGACGTTCCCTGTGCCTGGCTCTGGACAGTTTTAACGATCGACTGGAACGGTGCGGTATACCCCTGTTGTGAACATGTTGTCTGGACGGATGTTCCCGCTTATGGATGGGCGGATAAAGAAAATTTATCGCAAATCTGGAATGGGGCTGATGCTAAGGCAATGCGCACTACACACCTGAGCCAAGGTCGAACGCCCATTCCAATTTGTGCAAAATGCCCCCTTCAGGGCGTAAAATTCAAATGGTAGCTTTGACCCATTCATACGCCCCATAAAATTTCACTGACTTATATTTCAGTTGCTTGAATTTAAAAAATTTGGCCCGAATTAAGATTGTTGCCGACCGTTATCATCTGGTGGCGATTCCTCAAAGCCAATCGTATCATCAATAATATAGGCTGGCCGGCCTTTAACATTGTTATAAATTCTTCCGATATAAATTCCGATCACACCATTTGTGAACAAAATAATCCCGCCAAGAAGCAATGTGACCCCCATTATTGCCGTCCACCCCGGCAGATTCCATCCATTCAATTTTTTGAAAAGAACGACAATAAGATAAAGAAAGGATAAAGCTGAAACGCTAAATCCAATAAATAGCGATAAATATAAGGGGATTTCTGAAAACGAAGTAATTCCCTTCACAAACTCATTCAGCGGACCTCGGCTTTGGAAGAGTGGGAATTTTGTTTCACCGGCAAATCGCGAGTTGCGTTTGTATTCGATGGTTTCCTGTCGGAAGCCGACCCAAGGAATCAGACCTCTCGTATAGGGTTGATATTCATTCAGCTTAATAAGTTCAGCGACCACACGTCGGCTGATCAACTTAAAATCCCCTGCGTTCTCGGGCAAACTTATATCAGATATCCTATTGATTACCTTGTAAGCCCAGCTTGTAATCCACATCTTACCGGCGCTCTCACCAGAACGTTCTGTACGCACTGTATGGACGACATCCGCACCATTATTAAACAGTGCAACCATTTTTGGGATTACTTCAGGAGGGTCTTGCAAATCGGCATCTAGATAAACAACCGCATCGCCTTTTGCGAAACGCATTCCCGCCATCACGCAAGGGGATACACCAAAACGCCGGGACATATTGACTATTTTAATTCGCTCGTCTTTTGCCCTATGAGATTTAAGGATTTCCAGAGAATTATCATCGGAATTGTCGTTTACGAAAATTAGTTCGAAATCAATATCGGCTCCAGATAGCACTGACGCGGTTGTGCTAATCAGTTCCTCCAATACCTTTTCCTCATTTCTGAAAGAGAAAACGACAGAAAGAAGCATCTTTGAAATCCTTCACGCGCATAAAATCATAAGAAAGTGAACTAATACGTTCCTATTCCCAAATATCCTGATTTACAAGCCAGCAAACATTGAGAGTCGGATGCTCTAATGTCCATCAATTGCCCAAAAAGAGCAAACTTTTGATCCCACAGATTCAAACTCAAAAATTAGTGCGTTATAAGCCGACGAATCATACCAAAACAATCTTTTAGGAGCGTAAACGGCGTTATCAAAAAAAATCTAGTCCATCCTAAAAAGGTAATGAAGCCTAAGAACCAGGAAGGGTAACTATCGCTAAAATGCTTATAGAAGTAATAACTGGTACTTCGGGTTTTATGCCAATTAATAAATGTTCTGGAAACATCGCTGGTACTCAAGTGATGCATCACCGGAACATTCCCACAAAAAAGAACCTTGCCGCCCTGCTTTAGAATTCTGACACATAGGTCTGAGTCGTCGAGATGCAGAAATAGGTTTTCATCCATGCCACCAACCCGCTCATAACGGCGTTTAGGGATCACCATAAATGCCCCTGACACCGTTGGAACTTCCTGGATAACATCTGGTGTACCACTTTCGTGCATATGGAACCGACGAAAATATGGATGGTTTGGAAATAGTTTATCAATTCGTGTGATTTCCACGACCGCCCGCCAAGGCGTTAAGACTTCGCGTCTGCTGCCTTGTTGCTCCGTTCCATCTGGATTTTGCAACCTACCGCCGCACAGCCAGGCATCGGACCTTTCTTCAAAAACATCCAAGATTTTTGTAATTGTACCCGGCTGAAGTACACAGTCAGGATTCACAAAGGTCAGAAAATCCCCGTTTGCCTGCTCAGCGCCCATATTGCATCCAGCCGCAAAACCGGTATTCCGACCAGGGTCAATTACTTTGAATTCTTTACGACTATCGGCAAGGCCTTGCAGTTGCTTAACAGTAGCGGCCGAATTCCCATTATTTACGATGAGAATTTCGGTGATTTCAGGTTGCGCTAATACCGAGTCCAAGCAATCAAAAAGAACGGGACCCGTCCAATAAGTTACGATTACGGCGGACACAGTCATGAGCTATTGACCATTTGTAAGAATTTGTTTTTTTAATTTAGGATCAATTGACATATAGCGTTCGATACCTTGATTCAATCCTTCCCGTAAATGCTTCATGCCCAACAGGCGATCATCATATTCAGATGAAACGACCATTGCCGCACCTTTATAATAGTTTCCAACTGGGTCTCCTGGATTTTGATCTAAAATTTTTCGGGTTAATTCTAAAAGCATCGGTGTCTTGCCTTTAGATAATAGGTTGGAGAAAAAAGGAATTAGAACGTCGGTCCGGTGTGGCGCAACCTCCATGGCCCGACCGACCCATTTATCCCAAGAGTTTGTTTTATCTGTTGTGGCAGGCCGCAATTGTATTAGCGAGGGATTATAATAAAGTTCGGAAAAAACAATATTACCTGCGAGCACCAAATCCACGGAGCGCGCGTTCTCTACTCTCTCCTCCAATGCTTGAAGTAATTTAGATATCATTTCGGATTTCGTAGAGTCTGCTATTGTTCTCGCCGGTGGCAGAGCTATTTTCCGAACTTCCGAGCGGACAAAACTGGAAAATGCATTTTCTCCCGCCCTAAAATCGCTGGGGAATTCCCATATTTTACTCGTCGTTGAGGATGCAATAAGATTTTCTTTTGCGTCTACAACTCCTAACCCAAATGCCAGTAGGCGGAGCCCTACACCAACCTGGATAATGAGGAGCCCGATGAAGCATCCCATCACCAAACGAGTAGACGTAGTCTTCTTGCTCTCAACGCCAATACGAATATCCGATACCGCTGCAAGGGCGAGAGCAACGAAGGGAAGACTATACGCCAGTTGAAACCACAAGCTGTTTAATACGGCGTAGGACGCCCCGAAGATCGCCGCATACGGATAAAGCGGGCGCGGAGCATACGCCGGAAGTGCCAGAAGCATCGCGAGTGCCAAGATCGTTCCGGGTAGGCCCATCGCATAAAGCGCTTCGATTAGCCAGTTGTTCGAATGGATATAATTTCGCCATAGAACGTCCCATGTTGGACTTAAAAATGTTTCCCCGACGGTGGTTGCATTCGCAAGAATTGCGTCTCTGGTCTGCCCCCAACCGTGACCAAGCACCAATCCATATAAATCGGAGCCAAGCGCATTTTCCATGACCTGGGTGATAAGGTTGCGCGAGTTCAAGGAAACCGACAAGGTACTAAAAGTACCATAATAAATAAGTATGCTGGGCAATAGAGCACACACGAGGACAATCGAAATACCAAATCGTCGATCCTCGAACAGACCCATTTCGGTTAGTCTAGATTTCGACCACAAGTTACCAATCCAGCCTAACGCTCCAAGAAAGAACACGGCTATGGCTGTTACATTCTGAGAAACTAGGACGGTAAATATACTGATTAAGATAACAAGAATGATGAGAGGCCGGTCCTTATCCCCATCAAGCTTCAGGCAGAAAATTGGAAGCGTGATTGCAAAGTAAGCAACATAGCCATTTACAGAAATGAGAGGCGGCACCTCGTTGTTCAGGAGGGCCCAGCCTTTAAGAGAGGAGGCTGCTAATACAAGGGTGGCTGCAAAGATCGTGACAGCCCGCCAATGACGACTGTTTTGTGCGACACACATCGCACACGCGGTCATCACCGCGAAGTTCGCATACCAAAGAGCTCCCTCGCCGGTTTGCGGCGGTCCTAAAAAGCTGAGAACGGGGAAGTCTGACCCAACCGATACCAGAACGCTCCAAACGAAAATCATACCCAATATAACGACAAACGGGTGATGGATGACCTCATTGAAAAGAGTGCTATTTTCTCTCCAAACAAGAAGCAGTGCGAACGTGCAAAATGCGGACGAGAGGTGAAATGCGACAACCAAGGATTCTGTATTTCGCCAGAACCCAATGCCAAATACATCCAATGTGGAAAAGATCATTGCCACGGAAAGGCACATTGCCGCCATCGGTGCCCGAGCCGTTAAAGTGCCTGATCGGCGGTCACTCGTCTTTGGTAAATCCATGATGCCTATGGGTCATTCTCAGGGGGCCTAGGTATAATGCTATTTGTACTGTTCGAGAAGCGCTGGCCAATTTTTCACCCAGCAGCAATCATGATCAAAATTTTCCAATACAACAACTCGTGTATTTCGGGTGTCGGTCATGTGCGAAACAAAAGACCGAACAATTTCAGGGGCGACAACATCATCACGTGCACCGGCAAAATGAATTTGTGGTATGCGTTGAATATCCAATACGTATTCAACTGGATTCATGGAGCCGTCCAAGGGGGTCAATTTATCTCGCCGTGTCCATAGCTTATGATCTAGATTCGATGAAATTGTTATCAAAGTCGACACGTCTTGCCGCTTACCGGCAAGCAGAGCCGCAATAACGCCGCCACCTGAGTATCCGACTAAAGAAATTTTCCGGGCACCAATTGTTTCTTTTACCCTGTCTATTACCCGACCAATCGCCTGAACCACATTGGATGCGTATCTATGTGTAATCCAATATTTCGGATGACACACCGACAGCTCTGCCTCGGTGAGGTACTGACAAGGCCGTGCAATATAAAGTGCGTTCCCCGGTGGGTGGCGAGTTGCCAGACGGAGAGTGTAGGGATTTAGCGGTGTCGGGTCGGGCGATACACGGTTTTGGTCTAACCATGCATTACCATCACCCTCAATATAAACCGTCAGTAAATCGTCACGCGCTTTGGAAACTCGGAGAAAGCTCGTCAGAACGAAGTCGCCCGCACGAAAAACCTGTTTCTCCATATTAGCGTGATGAGCAACGTTCTCAGCTAATTGCAAAGGCGACTTAAAATAATCACTTCCGCACCCTCCCAGGAGAATTGACAACAAAAAGAAACGGGCCAGATTTCGCAATCTGACCCGTAAACTCTCTCGTATCATGGGTTGAGAATTAGAAATTAATTCTTATCCGCGCACTCGCACCCCATGTCGTCAACTCGTCCTTGAACTGTGTGGACGTTCCAGTTATCGAACCGGAAATATTCTTCCGATTGAAATTGATGCCAGCAGCAAAGGCCGCACCCGCTTCGTCACTTGATGACAGCGTTGTGCCGGTTAAAACAACCGGGCCATTTCTGTTAAGATCGTATTCGAGCCCAGCGCGTAAGAACGGCTCCACGCCTTTAGCGATACTATAGCCTAATTCCCCACTCGCGTTTAACCGTATGAGGTGGATGTTGACATCACCAACTGCAGTGCCGTCACTTTCACTGTACGAATCTTGTTCCTCACCCAAAGCCAAGATCCCAACTTTCGGTGTTATCCTAAGCTTTTTCCGCTGGATATTTCCGGTGAAGTTTGCCGAGCCAAACAGTCTCTTAGCGTTAAAGCTTCCCGTTACCCCATTGGAATTCCTGGAATTGTCATAGTCTAAGAAACTGACACCAACGGATGCATCAACTCCCCAAGCTTTATTAAACTTATACCCAAAGTATGGCGCGATTGTGAAGCCATTTCCCTCGAAGGTTCCGTTATTAAAGGACGTGGTTATATCAACATCCTCATAGCCAAAAGCCAGACCAATCAGAAGATTGCCGTTAAACTTCCGCGGTTTGTAGTCGATACCCGCAACAAAGTTAAATATATCGCCATCGAACTGGCCGCCCGCTTCGTTGTTATCCGCAGTCGTCCATCCCCCTTGAGCCCAAATCCCGGCTCTTTTCGACGCACCACCTGCTGACTTACCAGCGAGCGAGCGCGAATTGAAATAATTCATTTGGCTTCCAACCGTCGTCGGAGTAGGTCCCCCAACACCAAGAGCGCCACCAACTGCGGAAGCGACGATGCCGCCCGTTTGGGAAGCCGCTACTGCTGCGGTTTGAGCCCCTACAACCACTGCTCCTGTCTCTTGACTTGAGGCCGGCGTACTTGCGACCGCATCACTTGAGTTAATAAGCGCGACACCAACTGTCAGCGACAATACTGTTGCAAATAACCTTGAAGGAAAAATCATCATAAAGCCCTAAATATCCGCCGAAAAAAAACAAATGTAAGTCTTCACTTTATGCACGCACGAATGCGAAACATGCCACGATTCGGGTTAATCCTATCACCCTCACACCCGACTTCCAAAAACTCTGTAATGTCTTCAATGCCTTAAGTTTTTTTGTGGCAATTAAGCAACAGTTACGCACGTGGTCTTGAAGCCAGGGTCATCTATAAATCTTAATATTTAATCAACCCGAACCAAACAATTTCTGCATCCTGGCATAAAGAATTTAGTAGTGTCCTATGTTGCTTCCCTTGCAATCACAAGCGAATTCTAACTCCAGAGAAGCATTTGTCCGATGTAAAAGCAGGTTAATATGCCCGCAAGGTCGGTCCGGAACGCCTTGCTAAAATAGCGGTTTCTCGGTGAGCGGCCTTGCTCAGTAAGGGCCACGCCGTTAGGTTGAGCCGCTTTATTATTCGTAGAAAGATACATCCGTGAAATACATCAGCACCCGAGGCCAAGCGCCCGAATTGTCATTTGATGACGTCTTGCTGGCCGGGCTGGCCCGAGATGGCGGGCTTTATGTGCCTAAATCCTGGCCGACTTGGAGCGCGGATGATTTAGCCGACCTGCGTGGGCAGAGCTATCAAGAAATTGCGGTCAACGTCATGACACCGTTTTTGGGGGAGTGTATCGGAGAAGATGAATTCCGCGGCCTCGTTGATCAAGCCTACGCGAGATTTGACGATCCGGATGTCGCCCCCCTGACCAAGCTAACAGCCGATCATTGGCTGCTGGAACTGTTTCATGGACCGACGTTGTCGTTCAAAGACTACGCCCTGCAACTGGTGGGGTTGTTGTTTGATACGGTCCTGAAACAACGCGGTGAAAAAGTCACCATTGTTGGTGCTACGTCTGGCGATACGGGTTCAGCTGCCATCGAAGCTTGCCGCGACCGCGACGCGATTGAGATATTTATTCTGCACCCGGAAGGCAAGGTCTCTGAGGTTCAGCGCCGCCAAATGACCACGGTGATGTCTGCTAATGTGCACAATATCGCCATCGACGGCACCTTTGATGATTGCCAGAACTTGGTGAAAGCCATGTTCAATGATACTTCCTTCCGCGACCGAATTAATTTATCTGCGGTCAATTCTATCAACTGGGCTCGGATCATGGCGCAAATCGCGTATTATTTCTGGGCCTGGAGCCGCCTTGATGCTGATAGCGCTGCACCGACCTTTGCCGTGCCAACAGGAAATTTTGGCAACGTCTTTGCCGCCTACGGCGCCCATCAGATGGGCCTGCCGGTGACAAAGCTCGCCGTTGGATCCAACAGCAACGATATTTTGACACGATTTTTTGCCTCGGGTTCGATGAAGTCGAGCACGGTCAATCCAACGATCAGCCCCAGCATGGACATTCAAATCTCCAGCAATTTCGAACGCCTGTTGTTTGATCTTTATGGCCGGGACGGCAACCACGTGCGCGAAACCATGGATCGGTTTCGGGATACAGGAGAATTTTCGGTTGAGACGGCAGAACTTCAAAGTGCGCTCAATCTGTTCAGCGGCATGCGCCTGGATGATGCTGGGACCAAGGCCGTTATTGGCAAGCTATATCAGGATACCGGCAAGCTGGTTGATCCTCATTCGGCAATTGGTGTTGCGGCAGGTCAAGCGGTCACCGATGGCCCAGTGATTTCGGTTGCGACTGCTCACCCGGCCAAGTTCCCAAATGCAGTGGAAGAAGCCGCCGGTGTTCGTCCCGCCTTGCCGGACCATCTTTCTGATCTGTTGGACCGTGAAGAACGCTATGACACATTGGCCAATGACCTCAGCACGGCGCAGGCGTACGTGCTGCAAAAAACAGGAGACCGCGCCGCATCATGACGGTTCGCACCACAACACTTGATAACGGCCTGCGCATCGTCAGCGATAGCATGGATAACGTCGAGACTGTTTCCACCGGAATTTGGGTGGATGTCGGCACCCGGTACGAAACACCTGAGATCAATGGTGTCTCCCACTTTTTGGAACATATGGCGTTCAAGGGAACCGAACGGCGCACGGCCCGCGAAATCGTCGAGGAAATCGAAGACGTTGGCGGCAATCTGAACGCCTACACATCGCGTGAAACAACCGTCTATCACGCCAAGGTTCTAAAAGAGGATATGCCCCTGGCCGTCGATATCATTGGTGACATCGCACAAAATCCAACATTTGATGTGGATGAATTGGAGCGCGAGCGAGGCGTTATCTTACAAGAAATCAATCAGTCCAACGACACCCCAGACGATGTCGTTTTTGATTATTTTCAAGAGACCGCGTATCCAGAACAAGCCGTTGGTCGACCCGTCCTAGGCAGCACCGAGTTGGTTCGTGATATGTCTCGCGAAACGCTGATGAATTACATGCAAACAAACTACACCGGCTCCCGCATGGTTTTATCAGCAGCGGGACGCCTGGATCACGATACCTTTGTAAAGCTGGCCGAAGATGCTTTTGGCGGCCTGAATAAAGGCAACGGTGCCGATCTGGAAACAGCGAGCTATGCGGGCGGCGATTTCCGCAAAGAACGAGACCTGGAACAAGCACATCTGCTCCTGGGATTCGACGGCATTAGTTATAACGACGATGATTTTTATACGGCTTCCGTCCTATCGACTTTGTTGGGTGGCGGCATGTCATCGCGTTTGTTCCAAGAAATCCGTGAGAAACACGGTCTTGTTTACAGTATTTATTCCTTCCTTTCTTGCTATTCGGATGGTGGTTTGTTTGGCGTTTATGCAGGGTCAGGTGGCGAAGAATCGAGTCGCGTCATACCGTTGGTCTGTGATGAAATGCGTCGAGTCTGTGATGATATCACCGAACACGAAGTCCAGCGCACCCGCACCCAACTTAAGGCCAGCATTCTGATGTCCCTGGAAAGTACCATGTCGCGCTGTGAACAAATGGCGCGTCAGATTTCGGTTTTTGGGCGACCGTTAAGCGTCGAAGAAGTGGTCGAGAAAATCGAAGCGGTGGATGTAGAGGCTGTCAAAAAAGTCGCCCAAAGGATTGTTTCCTCAACGCCGACGTTAACAGCGCTTGGTCCTGTATCAGGTCTGGAAGACTACGAAGAAACAGTCGGTCGCCTGACCGTATAGAAGCTTACCTAGCCGTTTAGGAAGCCTAAGCGTGCCCGGCGTCATCGGACAGCATGCGCGGATCAATTCCTAGTTTGCCCATGCCGCGTTCCCATTTGCCGTCCAGTTCAGGACCGAACACCAAGTCATCGTCAGATGTCACATGCAGCCAGCCGTTCTCCTTGATCTCAGCATCAAGTTGGCCAGGCCCCCATCCCGCATAGCCTAGGGCCAACAAACATTGATCAGGTCCGTCGCCTTCGGCAATCGCCTGCAAAATGTCCATGGTCGTGGTAAGCGCCACCGCCTCGTCGACAGGAACCGTCGCCTCTTGGGTATAGTCCGCCGTATGCAGCACGAACCCCCGGCCCGAATCCACAGGTCCGCCAAAATGAATTTTTATTTGAGGCCGCGCAATCAAGGGCTCAATCCCAAGTTGATTGAGAAGGTCCGGAAACGTCAGCGATTCCAGTTCCCGGTTCACCACCAAGCCCATGGCTCCCTCTTCATTGTGGGCGCACATATAAATAACCGTCTTGGAAAACCGCGTATCTAACATACTCGGCATCGCCAGCAAGAGTTGACCGGTCAGATAAGGACTTTCACTCATAAAAAATTGACCATCCTGAGTTCACCAAATAACCACAATTATTGTGTCATAATTCTTATCTCAGCGGAACCCTCAGCCTCTCGCCCCGTAAAGATATCGTGATCGCACCTTTATTTTAACCGTTTAGAGGTAAAAAATGGTATTTCCAGGGCAGCAAAACCAAGGATCGAAAATTTAATCTGATGAAAAAGACCACATTTATATCTTTCGTTCTCTCCGGCGTTCTCTCCGGCGTTCTCTCCGGACTTCTGTTTGGGTTCTCGGGCACTGTTAGTGTGGCTGCTACCGAATCGAGTTGGAATAAGACGGAGCAAACTGCGCTCCGTCTGGTTTCTGCGACGACGAATGTGGGGGAGCGCGATACTGTGACGCTAGGTCTCCACTTTAAGCTTAAGCCCCATTGGAAAATTTACTGGCGTTCGCCGGGCGATGCTGGCTTCCCGCCGCGCCCAAAATATGAGGGGTCGGAAAATCTCAAATCGGCGTCGTTATCCTGGCCTGCCCCCAAACGCTTTTCTGTTCTGGGGTTCGAGACGCTCGGCTATACAGATGAAGTTGTCTTTCCCCTAACCGCTATTCTCAAGCAGCCTGGAAAACCACTAAAGCTTAACGCCTCCATTGATTATCTCGCGTGTGAGAAAATTTGCATCCCGTATACGGCAAAGCTCGCCTTGAATGTTCCTGGTGGCACGGGACAAGCGACATCCAACGCGCATCTCATCAGCCGCTTCCAGGCCCAGGTGCCCGGCGACGGAACGGCGCATGGATTGGCAATCGACGGCGCTGAAGTCGTCCGTAAAAACAAAAAGACAATTTTGCGGATCAACGCAACTTCATCCCTGCCCTTTGAAAAGCCCGATGTCTATTTGGAAGGCCCGCCGGAATTAGTCTTTTCCGCTCCCAAGGTCCAAGTCGCGAGCACCGGCAACACGGCAACATTTGATGTTCAAGTGGACGGCATTGCAGACCTTAAGGGCGGTCTAAAGGTGAGCGCCCTGACCGCGACATTGGTCGATGGCAAGCGAAGTGCGGAACGCGGATTGACGACGCTACAAACACCACCCACCACGACAGCAGGCCCGTCTTTGCTCCTCATTCTCGGGCTGGCGCTTTTAGGCGGATTGATCCTTAACTTGATGCCCTGCGTGCTGCCGGTTCTTTCGATCAAGCTTTTGGGCGTCGTTGGTCATGGCGGCGGTGAAAAGCGAACCGTACGGCTCAGCTTCCTCGCATCTGCCGCCGGGATTGTTGCGGCCTTCATGGTGCTGGCAGGCGCGCTCGCGATTTTGAAATCTGGCGGTGCCGCCATCGGCTGGGGGATTCAGTTCCAACATCCTTGGTTCCTTATCGCCATGACGGTGGTGATTTCCCTCTTCGCCTGCAACCTGTGGGGCTGGTTTGAAGTCCGCCTGCCCTCAGCGCTCAGCGATTTAGGCGGAGTCGGTCATACTCACAGCATGGGCGGGCACTTTTTATCGGGTGTACTGGCGACCTTGCTTGCGACTCCGTGTTCCGCACCGTTCTTAGGCACGGCTGTCGGATTTGCCCTGTCTCGAACCACCAGCGATATCTTTGTCGTCTTCGCAGCCCTTGGCGTCGGCTTGGCGCTTCCTTATTTGCTGATCGCCGCCTTGCCTGGCTTAGCGACTCGGCTGCCCCGCCCTGGGCCATGGATGATCACCCTGAAAAAAGTTCTCGCCCTGGCCTTGGTTGCGACGGCTGTGTGGCTGTTGAGCGTACTACAAGTAAGTTCGAACGAGACCACAGCTAAGTTTGTTAGCCTGTTAATGGCGATCATGGTCCTGATGTTTTATCTTCGAACGAAGGTGGAAGGCGGTCTGCAAAAGAAGGCGGGAATGACCATTGCTGCGTTGATTGTTTTCGCCCTGGCGACGCCAACGTTCATGCCGGAATCAAAGGCTCCTCAACAGCAAGCAACGATTGATGATAAAGGAATTTGGAAACCCTTCGACGAAGCGGTCCTTCATCGCCTGGTCGCGACTGGTAAAACCGTGTTTGTTGATGTCACCGCCGATTGGTGCATTACCTGTCAGGTCAACAAGTCCCTGGTTTTATCAAATGATGATATCTGGGACCGCCTACAAAGCGGCAAGGTCATTGCCATGCGCGCTGACTGGACCCGGCCTAGCGACGTGATTGCCAAATATCTGGCGCGTCATGGCCGCTACGCCATTCCCTTTAACATTGTCTATGGACCCGCCAATCCCAAGGGTATTTTGCTGCCGGAAATTCTAACCCCGTCGGCGGTCCTACGAGCCATGAACACCGCGTCCGTCCGATCCGTGGCAAAAACCCAATAATTAGCCCTTTAAATTCGCTTCAAATTGTATATGTGCTGTGAAGTGGATTTAAATAATCCAAGCATGGTTCATGACCCTTCAAGTTGGCGACTCAATCCCGTCAATGAACGTGCATTTTTGTATAATTTTCCACAGATTTTTTCTCTCACCCTCTAAATTAGGGGTAGCAAAAATTTGAAACAACACACACATTAAGCTTAGCGATTCGGGCTCATTTTGACCTGTTTTAGAATACATTTAATCAGAGAAAAATTTCATGTTTACGCGTTTTTCGACCCCCATCTACTTCATTGTAATTGCATCATTAATCGGCCTCCTCCCAAGTTTAGCGACAGCAAGGAGCGGGCAAGGTATGCCGGCCAGCGAATTCCTACGCTTGTGCAAGGTTACCTCTGACGACCAAAACGCTAAAGAAAGGTTCGCACGGTGTGAAAATTTAATTCAAGACACCCGTGCCGCTTTACAAAAAGATGCAATAAAGGGCCATAAAGCCTGTATCCCGGAAAGCGTAAAAAAGTTTCGCCCCGTGGTGCGCGTCATCGTTTGGCTGGAAGACCATCCGGAAAAGAAAAGAACCCCGGCTAAAAGCGCCGTCGCCCAAGCGCTGGCCCAGTCTTGGCCCTGTAAGTAAGCCCTGTAAGTAAGCCCTGTAAGTAAGCCCTGTAAGTAGAAGTTTTACAGCGACCCAAATATGCCCAGTCCGATATTAGCTAAGCCGCCCACGACGAGGACAAAAATCGTCGCGATAACACCATATCTTCGACACTTCGAAACGCCTCTGTCGTGATAGAGCCCATGGGCGTGGAGCAATCTTCCAACAACCAAGATCGCCCCCAGACAATGAATGAGCCAATGCGGTGAACCGCCGGCTTCGGCGAAGGCCATGACAAGCAGGGCCATCGGCACATATTCGGCAAAGTTCCCATGCACTCGAATTGCTTGGCCGAGTTGTTCATCGCCACCGTCGAACAAGCCTACTTTTGCCCGGTACCGATTTTTCACGACGAGGATTCCTAACATAACCAGCATTAGGGCAAGGATACCTGCATAGACGGCGGTGATCTGAAAGTGTGATGCTTCCATGTCTGCGAACTCCGTGAATATAACCTAACGCGCCGTCCAGCCGCCATCGATAGACAGGCTGGAGCCGGTAATGCTGCGCGCGGCATCGCTACAGAGATAGGCAGCGAGGGCTGCCACTTCCTCAATAGTAACGAATTCCTTGGTCGGTTGCGGGGCCAGAATGACGTCGCGAATAACTTGATCGCGGGGCATGTCATGGACCTTCGCCTGATCATCAATTTGCGCCGCTACCAGCGGTGTCCAGACATAGCCGGAGCAAATCGCATTGCAGGTCACACCAGCCTCTGCGGTTTCGAGCGCGATGGTCTTGGTCAATCCAACCAGCCCATGCTTGGCCGCAACGTATGCCGCCTTGTAGGGAGATGCCACCAGACCATGTGCCGAGGCGATATTAATAATCCGCCCCCAACCTTTGCTGGTCATGCTGTTCAGAACCAATCGGCTGAGATGGAAGCTAGAGGACAAGTTCAACGATTGGATATGGTCCCACTTATCGGGCGGGAATTCTTCCACCGGTGACACATGCTGCACGCCAGCATTGTTGACCAAGATATCGATGGTACCAAGGCGATCTTCAATTTCTTTCACCAGATTTTCGATGGCATCCGTTTGTGACAAGTCTGCTTGTAGGAAACAAACCTCCGTATCAGTTTCTGCGGAAACTTCTTCTACAGCAGCACCTACATCTTCTGGATTTTCATGACTGTTCAAAATGATTTGCGCGCCGTGTCGGGCCAGTTCCTTTGCCACGCCCAGGCCAATGCCGCTGGTTGACCCGGTTACCAAGGTGACTTTTCCGGCCAACTGGGGCTCGCCCATAAAGCGGTTATTTTCGGTATCTTGTGTCACAAAACACTCCCATATTCCCGCACATGATCAACGCCTCTATTGGCGAGGTCATCGGCGCGTTCGTTGCCCTCGTTACCGGCATGACCCTTAACCCATTGCCAGTCCACTTCGTGACCCGCCAAGGCTTCGTCTAGGCGCCGCCACAGGTCGTCATTTTTAACCGGCTTTTTAGCTGCTGTCCGCCAGCCATTTATTTTCCAGCCTTTGATCCACTTGGTGATCCCGTCCAAGACATATTTGCTGTCAGTATAAATCGTGACAGGAATTTGCCGATTGAGGGATTCAAGCCCTTGGATCGCGGCCATAAGCTCCATTCGGTTGTTGGTCGTATCGGGCTCGCCACCGAAAAATTCCTTTTCAGTATCCCGCCAGATCATTAACACACCCCAACCTCCTGGGCCTGGGTTACCAGAACAAGCACCATCTGTATAAATCTCGACTTGATCGTTTGAAGTCATTATCAGTCCAAACCGTACTCACCAGGTCCCTTAACGCCTTGATGGAAACGCAGCCGCTTTAAAAATTCCAGCGGGTCTTTCGGCGTCACAAGCGCATTGGCAGGCGTATTCAGCCAATCATAAAGTCGGGTCAGCAGAAACCGCATCGACGACCCTCGCGCCAACAGCGGCAGAGCCTCCAATTCGAGCGGCGAGAAATCTCGAACTCCCCGATACGCTGTCAGTAAACGCCGCGCCTTGGTCGCGTTGAAACTGCCATCGGGCTCAAAACACCAGGCATCAAGACAGATCGCTATCTCATAAGCGAAGCAATCATTGCAGGCGAAATAAAAATCAATCAGCCCAGAGAGTTCATCGCCCTGGAAGAAAACATTGTCGGGGAAAAGATCGCCATGAATAATTCCACTCGGCAAGCCGTCTGGCCATTCGTTTTCCAACAAGGTTAATTCGGTCTCTAGCTCACTCGCGAGACCTTCTTTGACTTCATCCGCGCGCGCCAAGGAATCAGACAACAGACCCCGCCAAGCAGTAACCGATAAATTGTTGGCGCGGCTGAGGGAAAAATCCAGTCCTGCCAGATGCATTTTCGCCAGCGCTTCACCCAACTGCGAACAATGTTCAGGCTTAATCCGACGGTGCCACATGCCATCGAGGAACGTCACCACGGCTGCCGGGCGACCACACAAGGATCGAAGGGCGATACCATCTCTTCCTTTTATGGGAACTGGGGCGTGTATTCCCCGCGATGCCAAGTGATCCATGAACCCGAGAAAAAATGGCAGATCGACCGGGTCCACGCGTTTTTCATAGAGAGTCAGGATGAAGGCGCCCTGATCCGTATGCATCAGATAATTGGAATTTTCGATGCCCTCGGCAATTCCCTTGCACGACCGCACTTCGCCGATGTCGTACTCAGCGATAAAGTCGATCAGGTCTTCGTCAGAAACTTCTGTGTAAACAGCCATTAGATTTCCGTCTGCAAAGGTCGAGTTCTAATCCGTGTCATAAGCGATAGGTGCAGGCAGTGGCAAGAGTGGGGTTATATCTGCTATAATATCAAGCCTGTAGCGGTGCATGACAGAACTGATAAATTAGAATGAAACGAATTTTTACATACAGTGCGGCAACTATAATTCTTGTAGCTGTCATTCTTGCGCCCGAGCCACTCCAAGCAGCCCGAACCGGAACAAATTTACCAGCTTTGGCACCGGATCGCACGGACATCATCGACCCGCTGATTTTACGAGTTCAGAAGGTGTTACGAAAAATTGGCCTCTATAAAGGCCCCTTGGATGGCCTTGTAGGACCGAAGACGCTGAAGGCTGTCCATGCTTACCAGAAAATTCGCGGCCTTAAGACAACCAACCGAATTACCCAGAAACTTGCCGATCAGCTTGAAACCGAAGACAAAGTCGATGCCCTTCTTAATCGCTTGAAGGATGCCAAGGCTAAATCCATTGAAACAGCACGTCAGGCGCTATTAGATCAAAAGGCGACACGGGAACTTTTGGGAGAGCCCGGAAAGACAGAGATTGCCGACCCGACACGCGACAAAGCTGCTTGTTTCAAGAAACCGTCGCCACGTTGTTTGCTGACAGAGGCGACGGAATCATCCAAAGCCATTTTCAAGCCGGAAATGCGGGACTGGGCCTTAGGTGAATTATTGGTGGCTCAAGCCAGGTTGGGTCTGGCGAAAGAAGCCATGAAGACGGTCCGTCGGATTGCTGATCCGCGTTTGATCATGGTCGCACTTCGCAATATCGCCCAAGCTCAAGCCTCCGAAGGTCGCGACGACGAAGCCGCACGCGCTGCCAAAATCATTCCCGATCTAATCCGCCGCGCTGAAGCCTTTGCCGCGATTTCAAAAATTCAGGCCGTCCGCTCTAACGATGCAGCGGTAAAAAGCATTGCCGAATTACTATTGCTCATCGACGCCGTGCCTGATCCGTTAAAAAAGGCTGCCTTGTTTGGCAAAAGCGCCGTCGTACAAAGCCATACCGGCGACACGTCAGGCGCGCGAAACACCCTGGCCCGTGCAGAGACTTTGGCCAATAACCTTTCAGACACCCAACGCCGAGAAACCGCATTGGGTTATATCGCCACTGCCTGGGCAGAAATTGGCGCGACTGATCGCGCCCTGGATGTGCTGAAAGAAATGGGTCGTAAGAATGAACGCACGCCTGTCCTCGTGAGTGCTGCAACAGCACAAGCCAAGGCAGGGGATGCTTTCCTAGCCCTGGAAACCGCCCAGGGAATTGATTCTTTGCGCTATAAATCTGTCGTGCTGGCACGCATTGCCGCTGCCCAGGAAGCTTCAAAAAAAGGTGGTGACGCGCTAAAAACACTGGACCAGGCGCGTACCGCGGCAAAAGAAATTAAAAAGCCCTTTGCCCGGGATTATGCCATCAGCAGGGTCGCGCTCACCCAATCCTGGATCGGCCGCGTCCGTAAAAATACTGATGGACTGGTCGCTGCTGCCGCCTTTGCCAATACCATAAAGGACAAAAGATTGCGCGCCGAAACGCTTTGGACCATTGCCGGACAGTTGCGCCGCTTGTCCGGAAACGACCGAGCCAAAGCCATCAACGCCATGGCTGATACGGCGACGGACGAAATTAAAAGCCAGTTGAGCCAAGTCTGGATGTTTGGTGATCTGAGCCTTGTTCACCTGCGCCATGGAGAAACAGACGCCGCCTGGAAAGCCTGGCAGCGTGGCCTTAATATAGCGGAGCATATTCAGAATGCCTGGGGCCGAACCCGAGCGCTGGGAAAATTGGCGGCGACACTAATTAAACTAGATAAATCCAGGTAAAAATGGGGTTTTTTGTCGTCAGTGAGCGTCTTGTGCGCTTAATAGCGCTCCTTTAGAGTAACTCCAGATTTGAACAATAAAGTGAGATATTCAGTTATGGATAAACCCGTTGTAGCTCAAGAATTTCCTTATGCCGCCGACTTAACGGCGGGCGAAAAATACGCATGGTGCGCCTGTGGCCTGAGTAAAACTCAGCCCTATTGCGATGGCGCGCACAAAACAACCGACATTAAGCCAGTCGTATTTACGGCTGAAGAGACAAAAAGAGTCTTCTTATGCGGCTGCAAAGCCTCCAAAAAGCCTATCTGCGACGGTTCCCATAATTCCCTTTGATCATGGTTGGAAGTGGGCTCAGTTGCAGAATGCCAATAAACTGGAGTTTCAGTTGGGCCGTTAAATTCAGCCTGTTCATAGTTCTGGCTTCTGCGGTTGCCGGGTGTTCTCTGTTCGGTTCAGGTAAATCCGATAAGAAAGTGCCCCTAACCCGTACAGGCTCAGGGTGCCCCAATATTCAAATTTTAGGGGACCTTCGGGAAAAAACAGTCTTTAGGCCTGGGGCCGGGCGCGGCAAATTTGATATCCTCTATGCCGGACAAATTAAGGAATATTTCGTCGGCTGCTCCGTCCGGCGCGTAAAGGGTGCAGTGGGTAAGCTCGGCGAGGTTCCCCGAATTCTCGCCGTCCGCTTATCACCTGTCATTTGGGCGCGTAGAAATCTCGGTAAAGGCTCGACCGAGACCGCGACCTTAGATTATTTCATCGGCGTTGTTAGATCGGATGAAACCCCGCTCGAGAAGAAAATCATTCCGTTACTGGTTAAGTTTCGAGGTGATCACATCGATGATCGTATTCAGGAAAAACCAATTACCCTCGTTCTAAAAATGCAACCAAGCGAACGTGTCACGGACTTTTCCATATTTCTTGGCTTTCAGCTGAACCGTGAACAACTCCAATTCAACCGAGAACGACTGAATAATATACGTAAACAGCAAGGGCTATAATATTGACGTAGCCTGCTGGACAGCTACACTGATGAAGGTGGCTGCGTTTGATCGATTGTAGCCATCAAATATTCTCAGTTGACCATTGCGGGAGAGATTGGTCGCGCCTTATCGTAATGAGGCAAACCCGGCGCCGAAGGAGCAACCGCCCCGGAAACTCTCAGGCAAACGGACCGCAATGGGATGAGACTCTGGAAAGCAAGCCCCCGCCGCGATGGGTGCTTCACCGAAGATGTAACTCGTGGGTTCGACTAGAACCCTGGGGAATCTTTCAGGTTCAAAAGACAGAGGGGGCGTTAGCTGGATTGATAGCCAGCAATGCGCAACCTTTTGATGGAGAACCAGGTGTCCAATACAAAACCCGACACAAATGACGCCCCCTTAAAACAGACGCCTCTGGCGGCTTTGCACCAGGAATTGGGCGCGCGCATGGTTCCCTTTACCGGCTACAACATGCCGGTGCAGTACCAGGGCATTATTGCCGAACACACACACACCCGCACCCAAGCCGGTCTGTTTGATGTCTCACACATGGGCCAAGCAATTTTACACGGGCCAGATATTGAAAAGGCACTGGAAACACTTGTCCCTGGTGACATTGCGGGACTTGCGGAAGGTCGGGTTCGCTATACCTTGCTAACCAATGATGCGGGCGGTGTGCTCGATGATTTGATGGTGACGCGCCACGAAGACCACCTGTTTCTGATAGTCAACGCGGCCTGTAAAGATGCAGATTTCGCGCATATTTCTGCGCAACTTGGCAAAGCCTATACATTGGAGATCAAGGCAGACCTCGCACTTTTAGCCCTGCAGGGCCCTGCGGCAGTAACTGTTCTTTCTCGCCTCGCCCCTGAAGCCGCTCAAATGAGTTTTATGAGTGCCCAGACTTTGGTGCTGGGGGGCATAGAATGCGATGTGACCCGATCCGGCTACACCGGCGAAGACGGGTTTGAGATTTCGGTCTCAGCTTCACGTGTGGAACGCTTGGCCCGACGATTGCTCGACGAACCTGAGGTGGCGCCCATTGGGCTCGGTGCGCGTGATTCGCTCCGCCTGGAAGCCGGGTTGTGCCTCTATGGCAGCGACATCGACACCGTAACCACGCCTATTGAGGCCGGCCTAAACTGGACCATCTCCAAACGTCGGCGTACGGAAGGCGGTTTTCCCGGCGCGGATATCATCCTCCAACAACTGGCAGAAGGTCCGCAACGAAAACGCGTCGGTCTCAAGCCTGAAGGCAAGGCCCCTGCCCGCGCCCATACGGAAATCACAGACTCAGCAGGTAAGAAAATCGGTGAAGTCACCAGCGGTGGGTTTGGCCCGAGCGTCGGTGGCCCTGTGGCCATGGGATACGTGGAGACAGCCCATGCCAAGCCAGGAACGCCGGTTAATTTTCAAGTTCGAGGCAAGGCGCTGCCAGGCGAAGTCGTGGCACTGCCTTTCGTCCCCCACCAGTATTTTAAATAAGGAGATCAGACAGATGGCTGAATTAAAATTTACCGAAGAACACGAATGGGTTCGGGTTGAAGGCACCACAGCAACTGTGGGCATCAGCGATTTCGCGCAAGAGCAATTGGGCGACGTGGTGTTTATTGAACTGCCAGATGTCGGCAAGGCGTTGAAGAAAGGCGACGAAGGTGCGGTTGTAGAATCGGTTAAGGCAGCCAGTGAAGTATTTTCCCCGGTCAACGGCGAAATCACCGAGGTAAATGAGGCCTTAAATGATGAACCCGGCCTGGTCAATTCCGATCCCATGGGGAACGGATGGTTTTTCAAAATAACCATTGCCGATGCCGCCGACCTGGACGGAATGATGGACGAAGCAGCCTACAAGGCATTTGCGGAAGGATAAGACTGATGCGTTATTTGCCGCTGACTGATACCAACCGGCGAGAGATGCTCGACGTCATTGGCGCGGGCTCGATTGAAGATCTGTTCTGCGATGTACCGGAAGCGGCGCGTCTGAAAGCGCCGCTCGACCTGCCCAACTCTGCGGATGAGCAGACTGTAGAGGCCGCGTTGAGGTCATTGGCGAATAAAAATATCAGCCCGTCAAATGTTCCGTCGTTCCTGGGTGCCGGCATCTACCACCATCATATTCCGGCCGCCGTGGATCACCTGATCCAGCGCGGGGAATTTTTGACCGCCTACACCCCGTACCAACCAGAGGTCTCGCAAGGCACCTTGCAGGCGATGTTTGAATTCCAAACCCAAGTGGCGATGCTGACCGGCATGGATGTGGCAAACGCGTCGCTTTACGATGGCGCAACGGCGTGTGCCGAAGCCGTCCTAATGGCGCAACGCGTCACGCGAAGAACCAAAGCGATTTTGTCCGGCGCACTCCACCCGCATTACCGCGACGTCACGGAAACATCTGCCCGGTTCATGGGCAGCAACATGATTGCGAGCGCGCCAGATCAAAATGGTGATGAAGACTTAATTTCCTTGATCGATGAAGAGACCGCCTGCGTGGTTGCCCAAAATCCTGGATTTTTCGGTCACGTTCGTGATCTCACGCCCCTAGCAGAAGCCTGTCACGATAAGGGTGCTCTGCTGGTTGTAATCGTCACGGAAATCTTTTCACTGGGCGCGATTAAGTCACCTGGTGATATGGGCGCCGATATTGTCGCGGCGGAAGGTCAATCTCTGGGTAACTCTGCAGGCTTTGGGGGACCGACTGTTGGTCTGATGGCCGTGCGTCAAAAGTTTCTGCGACAACTGCCTGGCCGATTGGTCGGCCAAACCGTGGATGCGGATGGCAAACGCGGGTTCGTGCTGACCCTATCCACCCGCGAACAACACATCCGCCGGGAAAAAGCGACGAGTAATATCTGTACCAACGCGGGCCTGTGTGCGTTGGCATTTTCGATCCACCTGAGTCAATTGGGAGAAGCGGGCTTTACAGGACTTGCGAAACTTAACCATGCCCGCGCCGTTCAATTGTCAGAGAGACTAAGCGCCATTGATGGCCTTACGGTCCTCAACGACACCTTTTTCAACGAATTTACAATTGCGCTGCCCAAACTCGCCGCAGGCGTTATTGATGAACTTGCCGGGAAAGACCTGCTTGGGGGTGTGCCAGTCTCAAGGCTGTATCCAAACGACTCTGGTCTTGAAGCTCTTCTGCTGGTCGCGGCGACAGAAACCACGACCGACGCTGATATGACAATGCTAATAGATGGGCTAGTGGAGGTTTTGAAATGATCGATACTCAAAACACCCTGACAGGACACCAAGGACTAAGGTTCGAGGAGCCTTTGATCTTTGAACAAGACAGCCCGGGAGCTTCCGGCGTGGATGTCCCTGAGATCCCGGATCACGCATCGAAACTTGGCGGCCTAGAACGCAGCGAACCTATTGGTCTACCCGGCCTGTCGGAACCGCAGGTTGTCCGCCATTATCTCCGTCTCAGCCAGCAAAACTATAGCATCGACAGTGGCTTCTATCCGTTGGGGTCCTGCACCATGAAATACAATCCGCGGGTGAACGAGAAAGTTGCGCGACTGCCCGGGTTGGGCGACCTGCACCCCCTCCAACCGACGCAGACCGTACCAGGGGCGCTTGAACTCATGGACCTCTGCGCGACATGGCTGAAGACCTTAACAGGTATGCCCGCCGTGGCCCTATCCCCTGCGGCTGGTGCACATGGGGAATTAACCGGGCTCATGACTATTCGCGCGGCATTAGAAGCTTCTGGCAATCCGCGTAAGCGTGTTCTGGTGCCCGATTCCGCCCATGGCACCAACCCAGCGAGTGCACATGCTTGTGGCTATACAGTCGAATCCATTCCAGCCGACGACCGGGGACGGGTCGATATTCAGGCCATGCGAGAGCTGTTGGACGAAGACGTCGCTGCAATCATGCTGACCAATCCCAATACCTGCGGCTTGTTCGAAAATGAAATTATAGAAATCGCCAAGGCGGTGCATGACGTCGGCGCGTATTTCTATTGTGACGGCGCGAACTTTAACGCCATCGTCGGTCGCGTGCGGCCGGGTGATCTTGGCATCGACGCCATGCACTTGAACCTGCACAAAACATTTTCTACGCCTCATGGCGGTGGTGGCCCGGGCAGCGGCCCTGTGGTTCTATCAAAGCCTTTGGCTCCTTTCGCGCCATTACCCTATGTCATTCATGGTCCCGATGGTTTTGAACTGGTTGAACAGGACGACCGCCCCGATGTGCAACCCTTAGGCCGCGTAAAAGGTTTCCACGGCCAGTTCGGCATGCTGTCCAGAACATTATCTTATATGATGAGCCTTGGCGGTGATGGTCTAGCGCAGGTATCTGGCGATGCGGTACTGTCTGCCAATTACCTTCTCACAAAATTAAAAGATACTCTGAGCGCGTCGTTCGAAGGCCCTTGTATGCATGAAGCGTTATTCGATGATCGTTTCCTTGAAGGCACGGGCGTTACGACCTTGGATTTTGCCAAGGCCCTGATTGACCAAGGTTTCCATCCGATGACCATGTACTTTCCGCTGGTCGTCCATGGCGCACTGTTGATTGAACCAACTGAAACCGAAAGCAAGGAAACCTTAGATCTGTTTGTTAAAACGATGACGGAAATGGCTGCCAAGGCCAAGGCAGGAGACGTCGCATTCTTCACCGAAGCGCCTAAGCTGACACCCCGCCGTCGCTTGGATGAAACCCTGGCGGCGCGAAAGCCGATACTGGTTTGGAAATCGGACTCAGAACAGGATTAGAGAAAACCACCGCCGTCGCCGTCTTCGGGAAGTTCTTCGTCATCGGTGCCAAAAAGCGATTCCACGTAGGAAAATTCCTTACGCAAGCCCCGTCTGGACAGCAACTTATTCTGGGCGGCGTCTGGTAAATCGGTGAACCGAAAGGCGCCTTTCTCAATCAGCAGATCGATCAAATCTTCTAGAACCCGCGCCAGTCCCAGATCAGACTCAATTAAATTACGACGCTGTTGGGCGTCATCATCTCCTTGAAAAAGAAAACTCTCAAGATCGGGATCATCGGCTGACATCTCCACCAAACCTTGTGCAGGCTCAGAATAAACCGCGATAATTTGGCCGTTGGCATCAAGTTGAACGAAGGGCATTTTCCGGTCTCCAAATCCTTGGGAATTTAGTTTTACCTGATTAGCATTTTAGCAACGATGAGGAAATTCTAACAAGGCACCGTCGAACGCATTGACTCTCGACATGCAAGCGCGTCATCCTATTGGGCAAACACTCAATTGGAACCAAAATTCTGTCGGCGGCGAAAATGATGGAGATTCCCTATGCTATCCTGGGTTCTGGGCAAAAAAAATAAACGAAAGACTAAAAAACGCACCAAAGACGATGGCTCGCGCCCCTCTTATGAAGAAGCAAAGGTCATCGCGCAAAAGGGGTCGCTTGACGAACGTCGGCAGTTAGCGTCTCACGAGGACCTAGAGCCTGAACTGCTTTATTATTTCGCCAACGACAAGGCCCCTGAAGTCCGCCGCGAAGTCGCCGATAATGACGGCACGCCGCTTCAAGCCGACATTATTCTTGCCAAAGACGAAGATGAAGATGTCCGTTGTGAGTTGGCCCGCAAGATCGGGCGTCTGATCCCGAACTTGAGCGATGATCAAACAGACAAACTGACGACCCTCGCCATAGAAGTTTTGGAAGTCCTGGCAAAAGACAACTTGCCGTTGGTTCGGTCCCTTGTCGCGGAAGAACTGAAGCATTCCGCTAATATTCCGCATCGCATCATCCGCCGTCTCGCCGAAGATGTTGAAGAAATCGTCGCGGCACCCATTCTAGAATATTCACCGATGCTGAGCGACCGCGACCTGCTTGAAATTATCGCCGGGGGCCTCAAAGGCGGCGCCTTGGTTGCCCTATCACAACGCGGCAGCCTGAACAGTGACGTCGCCGATGCTATCGCGGATACCATGGATGAAGAAGCGGTTGCGACTTTGTTGGTGAATGAAAGTGCACAAATTCGAGAAGAAACCCTGGATAAAATTGTAGAAGAAGCCCCCAACAAACCGGGCTGGCATGAACCCATTGTCAAGCGCGAGAGCCTTTCCACTCGGATCATGAAACGTATCGCGTCGTTTGTGAGCGCATCGCTGGTGGACATGCTGATTGAAAGAAATAACTTGCGTGAAGATCTGGTCGAAGAAATTCGCAAAACCGTACGCAAGCGTATCGACAGCGGCGAACTTAGCGAAAATGTAGTCCCGCATGAATCCGCAAAAGAACGTGCAGAAAAAGCGTTTGAAGCGGGCGAACTCACGGAAGGACACATCAGAAAGGCGCTGAGTAAAAAAGACAATTCCTACGTCCGGTATGCCCTAGTTCACCTGTCCGACTTGCCGTTGAAAGGTGTCTCTAAAATGCTCAACACAGGCAATGCCAAGGCGGTAACCACGCTGTGCTGGAAATGCAATTTGAGTATGGATTTGTCGGTTCTGCTACAAGAAACCATCGCCAAGGTAAAACCAGAAAATCTGCTTAAACCGACCGAAGACGGTGGTTATCCAATGGAAGAAGAAGACATGGAGTGGTACGTTGAGTTTCATTCGGAGTAGTGCGCTGTTTACGAATCGCCGCGTTTCAACACGGGGGGCAAATCCCGGTAGCGCTTCCACCAGTCCCGCCACGGCACAAATGGCGATATATGGTCTATAAGCTGCATATGAACGGCGACAGTAGGCAGCGGGCTGAAACAAGGGATTTCCGTGTAAATCAAATCAATGGTGTTTTCTTCGGTGATATCGGGGTCAATGCCATAACTGCAAAGTCCAAGATACCTTTCCCAGTACTCCCGCATGACCTTGCTTGAAGTCACAAAACTTCCGGCAGATCGCCAGACCCGGCGCCAATGTCGGTCACTCCCTAAAAACACATGTGTCGGGACAATGCGGCGGTATTCCTCAGGATAATCATACGGCAGAACAACCACGTCGCTTTCCAAAGTAGCGGCAAGTCGTCCATAGCTATCGATCAATTCCTGCACCGCAGATAGATCATGCAGATAGTCATCCTCAATGCAGTAGATCACGTCTTTGCAGGCATCCCGCGCGTGCGTAAAAGTTTCCTTTAGCGACGCACCATTGCCAGTAACCTCCAACGAAACCAGACGGTTCGTGCAGTTGGCCTTAGCAAGGATTTCCTTAACCTCCTCCACAAACTCTGGGTCGGAGTGATCATCGAACACAGTCAGAGAAATTTTTGTATCGTTGCATTTTTCTACTGCATCGTTGATCGAATCAACCAGTGACCTTAAGCACGTCGTCGAAAGGACCGATTTCGGAATGTCCATGAAGCGGCGACGGTCGGGGCCATCCATGCTGGCCCGCGCACAGCTTCTAAAATGAATATCAAAATGGCTGACCGGACGTGGCAACGAGGGCTCAAACGCATCGAACCCATCGCCTCTGCCCCGTCCCTTACCATCATCGAAGTCGTGAACGCTGGTGCGTTGCAGGCGCTGAAGACTGTACCCCAAGCGCCTCAAGAGTGCGCGAACGATGCGGGTCTGTAGACGGGCCATTTATTGCCTCACACCCAATGGCGATAAGAATAACTCATAGGGACTCTCTTCCATGTGGTGCCATAAAATCTAAATCTGGTCCCACCGCCACAATCCCAGTCGGATTGACGGAGCGTTGTGCACCATAATAGTGAGCCTTGATGTGATCAAAATTCACAGTCTCGGCCACGCCCGGAACTTGATACAGTTCGCGCAAGTATCCCCACATATTGGGATAATCTACAATACGTTTTCGGTTGCACTTGAAATGGCCGTGATAGGCAACATCGAACCGAACCAAAGTCGTAAACAATCGCCAATCGGCTTCGGTGATCCGGTCTCCTGCCAGATACCGCTTCTTGCCAAATCGTTCTTCGAGCCAATCCAAGGTTTCGAACAAGGCCAAAAACGATTCTTCATAAGCCTCTTGCGATGTTGCGAACCCGGTGCGATAGACGCCGTTGTTCACGTTCGGCAAGACACGGTCATTGACCGCCTCAATTTCAGGGCGCAGGTCTTCAGGATAGAAGTCCAAGTCACTGTCGCTAAATTCGTTAAACGCGCTATTGAACATACGGATAATTTCAGACGACTCGTTATTTACAATTGTCTGTTTCTGCTTATCCCACAGGGTCGGCACGGTCACCTTGCTGGTGATCTTCGGATCGGCCTTGGTATAGACTTGGTGCAAGAATTCGGTGCCGTTGGCGGTGTCCGGTATGCATCCCGGCATGTCACCATGGAACGACCACCCTTCTTCCAGGTTCAGCACATCAACAACGGAAACAGAAATGATATCTTCCAGTTTCTTGAGCTTACGGAAGATCATCGTCCGATGCGCCCACGGGCACGCCAGGCAAACATACAAGTGATATCGCCCCGGCTCTGCCTTGAAACCAGATGAGCCGTCTGCGGTTATCCAATCGCGAAACACGCTTTCTTTACGAACAAACCTCCCGCCATCCTCTTTTTTAACTCTGTCTTCGTTATGCCAAGCGCCGTCAATCAGCCGTCCCATAGAAATCCTCTCAATAAATGAAAAATTATTTGCCTTCGCGCCACCAAGCGGCGGTCAATCCCCCAAGCAACAAGACAAGTATCACAAATCCGGTCATGAGGGGAATCTGCGATACACCTGAAACCACGAACGCGCCATTGCGGCGCAGCCCGATCCAACCTTTACCAGATGTATCCTTGTCTGTCTTGGTCCGCCGCACGGTTGGCAGGCCATCTGTTATCCAGTTCACACCACCGCCGGTAGCACGGGCGACAGGGGCCAGAATTTCATCAGTCGCACGTAAGTCGGCAAGCTCCAGAGGATTAGAAGGCCCAACCGCGGCGAGAGTCGATAACCGTCCATCATTGATACGGAACAGTCCCGATTCATCGACGGTAACTTCTGCCCGCGCAATTCCTTCACCGGCGGGTTTAAGCTCAATCTTTCTGGGCTTGCCGGAGGGCGACGTGACCGTGACCTCGGGCGGTGCCACTTCCAAGCTTCGGCGTTCGATCGTAATCTGATCGTCACTAACTTTTGCCGTCAGGCGTTCTTCTTCCAGATCAGGTTCCTTCATCAACCAATGGGCCAATCTCCGCAACAATGCCGCATGGGGACCACCGCCTTCAAAGCCGCGCGACCAGAGCCAGATATGATCGCTCATTAACTGTGCGACCCGGCCTTTGCCGACCCGGTCCAGAATCAACAAAGGTTTCTTATCGACACCATTCAACAGGGTCGTCCCGCGAGCCGCCTTGACATCTACTTGACGGAACCATCGACCCCAGTCGATCTTTCCTGAGGGGTTGCGAAGGGGGGCTGTTACAGGGTGGCGTTTGCCCTTCTCCGTAAATCCGGGCCTAAAACCTTGCTCTAAAACTTTACCGGTCGGCTGACCTGGCATCACCGCACCGAAGGTCGTTAGGAATAAGCTGCTATCACCCGCAAACCCGGGACCAACAGCAAGCATGACTGCACCACCTTCGCGAAGATAGTTCTCAATATTGATGAAATACGTCGGCGATAAAATATCGCGGATGGTATAGCGGTCAAATACAATTAGATCGAATTCCGGCAATTTGACTTCAAACAATTCCGTCACCGGGAACGAGATTAATGCCAGCTCTCGAAGTGGAGTAAAATCGTTTTCTTCCGGCGTCCGCAAGATTGTGAAATGAACGAGTTCGACAGCCGGGTCGGACTTTAACAGGTTACGCCAAACCCGCTCCCCGGCGTGCGGCTGACCAGAGACCAAAAGAACTTTCAGGCGATCCCGAACGCCATTGATAGAGACCACGCTTTTATTGTTAACAGTCGAGAGTTCGTCTTTTTGAGGGTCAACCTCCAGTTCCAGAAGGGTCTGCCCGGCGTGCTCCAACTCGAACGTATAGGGCAAGCTTTTGCCGATGGTCACCAACACGCTTTCTTTTTCGACGCCATTACGGTGCACCTTGACCCAAGTGGATTTACCACCACCAGATGTTGCGCCTCTATCTTGGACCTTGAAGACCACCGTGACTTTCTGGCCCACAATCCCATAGCCCGGCGCGTTCTCTACGATCAGCCGACGGTCTTTTTCTGCACGCGACCCGGTCAGCAACACGTGCAACGGCCCTGCAGGCTGATGGCGATCAGAATCTTTTGGCACGTCGTGAATTTGACCGTCTGTAACAATAACAGCACCGGCAAAGCGTTCGGCTGGGACATCCGTCATGGCCTGCTCCAGCGTGCTAAATAAACGTGTTCCCGCTTCCGATTTCCGCGCGCCTTTTTTATCATCAAGACGGATAACGCGAGTTTCCAAGTCTTTGTATTGAGAAAGAGAGTCGGCAACGGTTTTCACCGTGGCATCTGTTTGAGCGCGTCGCTCTCCCGCAGATTGACTGCCCGATTGGTCAGCCACGATCAGCGCGATATCGGGCTGTGACTTGCGATCTTCATTTACAATTTTGGGGTTCATCAATGCCAAAATCAGCACTGCCAACGTCGCGGCTCGAAAAGCAATTCCACTCCCCCCGCGCACCAGTCCAACGATCAACAACACCGCGGCAATAACAGCAACACCCGCCAGCAGGGGCCATGGAAACATTGGTGAGAAACTGATCATCCCGGTTATTGACCCTGGCATTGACCCCATCATTGACCCAACCTTTCCAGGATGGCTGGCGCGTGGACTTGGTCGGATTTATAATTTCCAGTCAGCACGTACATCACCAAATTTATGCCAAAGCGAAAAGCCAGTTCGCGCTGACGTTCGCCACCAGGGATTACCGGAAATAACGGCTGCTGCGACTCATCCACGGCCCAGGCCGCCGCCCAGTCGTGGTTGCCGACCACAACCGACGACACGCCGTCGTTGATCCTGGCACCTGCCCGTTCAATCCAAATACGCCCACCGGTAATTCGACCCGGAAATTCCCGCATTAAATAAAACGAACGGGTGAGCACATGATTGACCGGCACGGGTTGTACGGGAGGAATATCCAGAACCAACGCCAATCGGCGCATGGTTTCGGCTTCCCGCCCAGTCTGATGGTCCCGCGTATCAAACAGGATCGTGCCGCCGCTTCTCAGGTATTCATTCAACTGCAACACGGCAGCTTTGGATGGGGTGGCGTGCCTGCCGGTGACCGGCCAATATATAAGTGGGAAAAACGAGAGATCATCGGTGGCCGGATCAATTGCAATAGGCTCACCCAATTCCGCGGCTGTGCGCCGTTCAACAATAAGGCTCAACATCGATAGCCCTGAACGAGACGTGGAATCCACCTGTTTTAATCCAGATTTAATATAGGCGATACTTGTCTTTAGGCTTGCCTTCTTGGCGAACGATTCACTGCTTTGAGCCCAGCTCGGATGACTGCTCAAAACCAGAGCCACGAACACGGCCGTCGCAGAAGAAACTGTCAACAACCCTCGCAATGCCAAGCTAATGGCGAGGTCTATAACCGCCAAGATCAAGGCTGCACCCAATAACCATGGTCTGAGGTCGACTTCGTGACGATCACCGTAGACATCTTCACGCACGCCTTCAGCCTCGACGTCTAAGGGTTTTGGGTTCGACATTTGAGCCGACAGATTTAAAGCCCGACGCTCTGCCTCTTCGCCATAGAACCCAGGGGGATGCTTCGGCGAAGGAACAGTCTTTGCAAATTCGGCTCCGGCAATGGCGGTGACGTCTGCGGTCGGCGATCCCAGTCGGCCAAAGCCGTCCATGACCAAAACAGGTGCCAATGGTGGTCCACCGGGTTTGGATACAACCCCTTGGCTTAACGTGACCAAACGCCGAAGCATATCAACGAACAGCCCGGACAAGGGCAGATTTGACCACCCGGTATTGGCCATGGTGTGGACCAGGACGATCCACCCCCGCTTCCGCTTTTCGGCTGTGACCAGCGGAGTTCCGTCGGCAAGCCGAGCCCAGGTCTTTTCCGGTAAATCCAAAGACGGCTGCGCCAGAACCTGTCGCCGAACACGAACATCCTTAGGGATGGCCAATCCATTGAACGGGCTATTCACCCCGAAGGGTGCGAGGGCTGCTGGCTTCTGCCAAGACAAGGCGCCGCCCAGTATGCGGTCCCCTTGGCGCAACTTAACGGGCAACAAGGTGTCTTTGTCTTGTGACAGCCGAGGCCCGGCAAATCGAACCAAGACACCGCCGCGTTCGATCCATGCGGAAATTTTTCGCCGCTCTGCAGGACCAATCAGACCTGGGTCATCCAGCACCAGGACTGCCAATTGTCGAGCGAGCAATTTCTCCGTCGTTCCCGTGCGAACTTCGGTAAACGGATTGAGCGCCCGCCTTAAATAATAGTGACCGCTGAGCAACGGCTGATCCGAAAGCCCCGCCTCCCGGTCAAGAATCCCGACCGGCCGCCGCCGCCAACGCTCATCCACCAAAACATGGGAAGCTGCCGTTGTCTGAGCCTCAATATCAAACCGCGCCAGCCGGTTGCGCAATTCTGGCGGTAGGTCTAGATGGACGTTCGCAGTCTGCTTGCCATCGGCGAAGATCAACGGTTCGCGCGCAAGAGCACGACCGTCCTGACCAAACGCCCGCAGACTAAATGTCGCTGTACCTTCGGACATGGGCCGAACCGCTGTCAGGTTAAGTCCCGTACCTTTTGAAACTGGTGGACGCAGAACAACCGGAACAAAATCAGCAGAATCACGGACAACCGTCACTTTGCCGAGCTGACCCAAAACCTGAACAAAGGCATCTGTTGATGGACCTGCAAGGCCATCACTCAACCAAACCACGTGGCCCGGTTTTCCCTGTTTCAGTGCCTCATTCTGAACCAAGGTTTTAAGCACGGCTTTGCGCCCCGTCGGCCAGGGTTTTGGTTGCAGGGACTGGACAAATCGTCTGGCCTCAACTGCCTGCAACATATGGAGCGTTGACTCGCCACTTTTCGTTCCGTCAGGTGCGGTGGTTAAAATTATTACCGGTCGGGCGCTTCGTTCAGCCTGATCAACCAGACCCATCATCATATTTTGGCGACCCTTCCAATTTGCCGCCGCCGCCCAACCGTCATCCACAACCAAGATTAACGGGCCATCTCCCTGAAGTTCATCGGCTGCGTTCAGCAAGGGGTGGGCCGCGCCCAATATGACGCAGACGACGAGCAGCAGCCTTAGCAACAGTAACCACCAAGGCGCCTTGGCTGCACTTTCCTCGCGGTTCAAAATCCGCAACAACAGGCGTACCGGCGGGAACGCCACGCGCCGGGGTGCCGGTGGTGTGACCCTGAGAATCCACCAAATAATCGGGATTGCCGCGAGTCCTGCCAAAGCCCAGGGAACAACAAATGAGAATGAACCGAGCGCCAGCAAGGTCTAACTCCCCACCGGTTGCGACAACAGCATGAACAAGGCCAGCAGTGCCGGCTCAGGCGCATGGTCGGTGCGATGCTGAGCAAAGCTCCATCCAGCAGACGCACACAGCGCCTTTAATCCCTCGTTGTGGAGATCAAGCACCTCTTGATACTCATCGCGCACCGATTCCGTTCGACCGATTAAAACACCGCCTTCGTTTTCCATTCCTTCGAACCGAACGCGGCCTTCGAAGGGCAAGGCTTCTTCGGCAGGATCTAGCACCTGGACCATGTGGCCGCGAATTCCTTGGGTAGAATAAGCTTCAATAACCGGCTTAATTTCTTCCAAGGGCGATAGGAAATCCCCAATCATAACGACCCGCGCATAGCGGGCGATAAGTTCATAACTGGGCACACTGACGTGGGGTGTGTCGTCGTGGTCGAACAAGGTCGCCAACTGGTTCAATGTCGCACGCCCCGTGGAGGGTGATCTGCCTGACCCCAAAAGAGCCACGAATTCTCCACCGCGAACCAACAGCGACGCCACCGCCAGCAACAATAGGTCGGTCCGTTCCCGCTTCGTCGGCAGCGCATCGTCGGAGCGATATTGCATGGAGTTGGAGCCATCCCGCCACAGCCAAACGCTTTGCGCCGCTTCCCATTCATTTTCACGGACGTAAACATGATCAGACCGCGCCGATTGCCGCCAGTCGATCAGTTGCGCCGAATCGCCAATGCCGTAATGCCGGTATTGCCAAAACGATTCACCCTGCCCAACCCGACGACGACCGTGAACGCCTTGTGAGACCGTGGTCGCGACCCGCTCCGCCGCGACCAACAACGGCGGCAGTCCAGCCGCTAGTTCCTCTGCTCTATGATGAATATCGATATGCGGACGAGCCATAATGTACCCTACGGTTAAGCGATATCCTCACACAATCGGTCAATCACCGTCTCTAGTGCCACACCTTCCGCGCGGGCTGCAAAGTTCAATGCCATCCTGTGTCTTAAAATAGGATGGGACAAAGCCAGCACATCGTCGACCGAAGGTGCCAAGCGACCTGAGATCACCGCGCGCGCGCGAACACCAAGCATAAGGGCTTGGCTGGCGCGGGGACCTGGCCCCCAGGATACGTGTTGCTGTACCCCCGGAATTTCACTGGTCTCCGGTCGGCCGCTGCGAACCAAGCGCAAAATGGCGTCGGCCACGCTATCGCCAACCGGGATACGACGAACCAGGTTCTGCGCCTCAATGAGATCAGCTGCGCTCATGACACTCGCCAAATCATCAATATTGGCATCCACAGCCGCTTCCAAAATTTGACGCTCCGCCGCGACATCCGGGTACTCCACATTAACCTGCATAAAGAACCGATCTAACTGAGCTTCTGGCAGGGGGTAGGTGCCTTCCTGTTCCAGTGGGTTCTGCGTTGCCAGAACATGGAATGGCGACGGCAGGTCATGATATTGACCGGCGACCGAAACGCGGTGTTCCTGCATCGCTTGTAAAAGTGCAGATTGGGTGCGCGGGCTGGCCCGGTTGATTTCATCAGCCATGAGTAGCTGGCAGAACACCGGCCCCTTGATGAAGCGGAAAGACCGCTTTCCACCATCCGATTCTTCTAACACTTCGGACCCCAAAATGTCGGCAGGCATCAAATCAGGTGTGAACTGAACCCGGCGGGTTTCCAGGTGGAATACCTTAGATAAGGTTTCCACTAATCGGGTTTTACCGAGGCCCGGGACGCCCACCAACAAAAGGTGGCCGCTGGCCAATAAGGTAATCAAAGTCTCTTCGATTACCTCATGCTGGCCGTAAATTACCCGACCAATTCCGTCGCGGGCTTTGGCAATTGTTTGGCCCAGTTGTTCGATGGCCTCGACCATTGCGTCGGACGAGTCTATGTTATGATCTTCTTTGGCGGTAGCTTCCACGATACTGTCTCCACATTCACATTACCCGGTTATGATGCATGAACCAGGATACGCCGGATACGAATAATTTGCCCGTCTCAACTGACGGCCCCCAACAGTGCGGCGATTTTAACATCCGCATCGACCGCAATGGTATTTGGTATTATCAGGGTTCTCCAATCAATCGTTTAGGGCTGGTTAAATTATTTTCTTCGGTCCTTTCCCAAGACGCAACAGGAAACTACTGGATGACCACGCCGGTGGAACGGGGCACGATCGAAGTCGAAGACGTTCCTTTTCTGGCGGTTGAGCTTAGCATCGAAAACCCAGGGCCGGATCAAACCCTGAATATGAGGACTAACCTTCACGAAATTGTGACGCTGGATATCGATCATCCGCTGTCTATAACCATCAACCCAGAGACAGATGAACCCTCGCCTTATATAATGGTTCGGGATAATTTGAAGGCGCGCCTGACCCGCTCGGTTTATTATGAAATCGTCGAACTGGGCGTTGAAGAAACGATTGAGGGGGAAAACCTATTTGGGGTATGGAGCACGGGAGATTTCTTTCCCTTAGGGAGTTTAGACGAAGATGGAGAATAACTAAGTGAACGCAGCGCTGACCCGCGAATGGATTACCGAACGCTTCCAAGCAGGCGCGCCCAGTGGCGACCCTAAAAAATGGGGTGATTATATGTTGAACCCAGGGATGGCCCTGGCCGACAACCTTACGCCCGCCGCGGTGCTCATTCCGGTGGTTAATCGTAGCGATGAATTGACTATCATGTTCACTCGGCGCACGGCGCACTTAGCCAAACATGCAGGGCAAATTAGCTTCCCCGGTGGCCATATCGAAGAAACCGATAAGGAACCAACAGACGCGGCACTTCGTGAGACTGAAGAAGAAGTGGGGCTGCCTCGCCACCACATTGATGTCATTGGCCAATTAGAAAACTATATTTCCCGTACCGGTTTCAGGATCACTCCGATCGTCGGTGTCATAGAACCGCCCTTCCCTATGGAACCCGACCCTGGCGAGGTCGATGAGGTGTTCGAAGTGCCGCTGAGCTTCCTCCTTAATCCAGAAAACCACCACCGTCATACCCGCCAAATTGAAGGCGAGGATAGAGAGTTTTACGCGATGCCCTACGGGGACTATTATATTTGGGGAGTCACGGCCGGTATACTGGTCAACCTGTATGAATATTTGAGCCTGAATGATTAGAGTCCAGAATGATTAGAGTCTTTTTCCTATACCTGTTGCCACTACTGTTGCCGACATTGCTCTATCTCGGCTGGTTTTTGATTGCCAAGCGGCGCGATAACAAAGGCCTACCGCCGCTGACAGAAGGCCCGTGGGTCTGGCTGTTCGGCAGTGGATTGGTGTTTATGTTGGCCATTTTAGCCTATGTCGCGGTGACGACCGGGTCTGAACCGGGCACCAGCTATCATACCCCGGTCTACCAAGATGGGAAGATTGTCCCCGGCGGATTTAAATAAGGTCGCGCGCCATGGCAGCGCCCTCTGAAACCCTTCCGCCGCTTGTACCCACAGGCAAAATTCCGCCACAACCCTGGATGACTGCACCAGAAATTCGATCCGTAATGAGCGCCCTAACGGCCAAAGGGGCTGAAGTCCGCTTCGTCGGAGGTTGTGTCCGAGACGCCATCCGCAAAATTGAAACCCACGATATCGATATCGCGACCCCCACCCCACCAGAAGAAGTGATGGCGCTGCTTGAAGGTCGCGACATCAAAGTAATCCCAACCGGATTGAAACACGGCACCGTCACCGTGGTCAGTGGCATCTGGAATATGGAGATCACAACCCTTCGGATTGATCTTCAAACCGATGGCCGTCGCGCCAGGGTCGCTTTTACCGACGACTGGATTGCCGATGCCGCGCGGCGCGACTTCACCATTAACACGTTGTCGGCAACGCTTGATGGCGATGTGTATGATCCGTTTTCTGGAATGGACGATCTCGCCACGGGTCACGTGCGTTTTGTTGGCAATGCCCAGGACCGGATTGAGGAAGACATCCTTCGCCTGCTCCGGTTTTTTAGGATGCATGCAATCTATAGCAAATTCGGCCCCGATAAAACCGCACTGGCGGCCTGTCGGAACTTAGCCCCTCGGCTGACCGAATTATCGGGCGAGCGCGTTCGAACTGAGTTGTTTCGTATATTAATGGCCCCTGAGCCTGCGGATACACTTACCATCATGCGCGGCGAAAAAGTCCTGGAACCAATTTTACCGGAAGCAAGTAATATTGGCCGATTACGCACACTAACGTTTCTTGAAACCCGCGCCATCAATGTCGAAAGTGTTGTGCCGGATGTTCTCAGGCGGTTTGCAGCGGTTTTAGAATTGGAGGACAGCATGGTTGAGGACTTGGCCACCCGAATGAAGCTCTCCAACAAACAAGCTCAGCGCCTGACCACCCTTATGGCAGTCGATCCCCCGACAACACCGGAAGTAAATTCTTGGGCTCGACGGCAACGCTTGCGTCGCTTAGGTCCTGATATGGTCCGGGATCTCGTGCTTTTGGCATGGGCAGAGGAATTGGCGACAGAACCGCGTCGTTCAAGCAAACGAACCGCAGAATGGATTGAGCTTTTAGAAGAGGTCGATGCTTGGGGACCTGTTAAATTCCCACTCAAAGGTAAAGACGTCTTGGACCAGGGCCTGGAGCCCGGTGCCAAGGTCGGCGAAATTCTACGCAATGTAGAAAATTGGTGGGAATCGGAAGATTATTCTCCAGACCGGGAGGCCTGCCTAAAATACCTGAAAGACCTTATGGCCAAGTAACTTCTGGTGGCAGCGACATAAGGATGGCTTCCGTATTTCCGCCTGTTTTCAGGCCGAACAACGTGCCGCGGTCATAGATCAAATTGAATTCCACATACCGGCCACGCTTAACAAGTTGCTTTTGCTTTTCATCATCAGTCCAGGCCTCGTCCATGTGACGGCGGATGATTTGCGGATAGATGTCTAAAAAAGACCGCCCGACGTCTTGGGTGAATTCGAAGTCCTTTTCCCAATCGCCGGTATCCAGATTATCGTAAAATATTCCCCCAACGCCGCGCGCTTCTTCCCGATGGGGCAGATAAAAATAGCGGTCGCACCATTCCTTGAACTTTGGATAATACTCTGGGTCGTGGGCATCGCAGGCCCCCTTGAAGGCACCATGAAAATCGGCGGTATCTTCATCGATAGGGAAAACCGGGGTCAGGTCGCCGCCGCCGCCAAACCAACCTTTGGTCGTCACAATCATCCGAGTGTTCATATGCGCAATCGGCACCCGGGGAGACCGTGGATGCACCACCAATGAAATTCCAGCCGCCCAAAACTGCGGGTCTTCGGAAGCGCCCGGAATATTGGCGCGAAACTCTTCGGAGAATTCACCATGAACGATGGAGACATTTACCCCGGCTTTTTCCAGGACACGACCGCCTCGAAGGACTGACATCTCTCCGCCACCGCCATCGTTATCACGGTCCCAGACCGTCCGCTTAAACCGTCCTGGAGAAAATTCACCCGCGCCTTCGCGAGCGCAGTCATCTTCTATTGATTCGAAAGCGGCGCACAATTGATCCCGCAGGTCTTTGAACCACGTCGTTGCGCGATCTTTTTGCTCGATTGTGCGTGCTGTCATTCTTATTCCTTTTCCGTTGATTTTACTGGAAATCCATTGGTTTGCCGCAAACCTTCGCCCAGCACCATGGCTGCCGCAACCGCGACATTCAAGGACCGTGCATCTACTGCCATGGGAACCGTGACGCGGGCGTCAGCTGCTTTATGAACGTCGTCCGGAACACCTGCACTTTCGCGGCCCAAAAGGACTGTATCGTTGGGTCGAAATTGGAAATCCGTATAAGATATTTCCGCTTGGGTGGTCAAAAGAATTAGTCGTCGTCCCTGTTCAGCGCGCCCCGCCTGATAAGCCGTCCAAGAGGCGTGCCTGGTTAAATCCACTTGATCGAGATAATCCATCCCGGCCCGGCGCATACGGCGTTCATCAAACACAAAACCGCACGGTTCAATCACATCAACAGGCACACCCAAGCACGCCCCCAATCGCATCAGGGTGCCTGTGTTTTGAGGAATATCCGGTTCAAACAACGCCAGTCGCATAATTTCTCCTTTGAAACGGCGGATTTTACATGTTCCGGGAAGGCCTTAAAGGAAAAAAACTTTGATCTTAACCCTTTGCAATATAAAGCCGTTCATTATAACCTGCTACGTGTGGCGGTCGAATTAGAGCGTACACACTAGATAATAAGTTGTGAGGCGGAATAACGGGAAATATCCCACCGCCCTAACCGGATAAAGATAAGGGGTCTATTTCATGGCAGAGTCGCCAACCACTTCTCCGGATACGCCGGACGATGAAGACCGACGCGATTTCCTTTTGATCGCCACCAGTACAGTGGGGACATTAGGAGCCGGAATTGCCGTATGGCCATTAATCGACCAGATGAATCCTGCAGCCGATACTTTAGCGTTGTCCACAACTGAAGTTGATCTGTCACCGATTGAGGTTGGGCAAAGCATCACCGTCGTCTGGCAAGGCAAGCCTGTGTTCATCCGCCGTAGAACGGCTGACGAAATTAAAACCGCCCAAGGCGTGAAGCTTTCCGAAATGCTTGACCCTGAACCGGACAAGGCCCGCGTCAAAAAGCCCGAGTGGTTGGTCATGATTGGGGTTTGCACGCACCTTGGGTGTATCCCCAAAGGACAAAAGGGAACCGAGCCCAAAGGTGAATACAACGGCTGGTTCTGTCCGTGTCACGGATCGCACTACGATACATCCGGTCGAATCCGTAAGGGCCCCGCACCAAAGAATTTACCGGTGCCGCCTTACGCATTCATCAAAGACAAAATCATCAAGATCGGGTAGGGGATAAATAATGTCGGAGTTAAATCTTAAAAACCCGGTCCTGAAATGGATTGAGTATCGCCTTCCCATCTTCGCGTTCATGAAGCATGAGACGGTGGATTACCCCACGCCGAAGAACCTGAACTATTGGTGGAACTTTGGATCGCTGGCGGGAATTATTTTAGTTGTCATGATCGTCACGGGCATTGTTTTGGCAATGCACTATACGCCGCATGTCGATTACGCATTTGCCAGTATTGAACGAATCATGCGCGACGTGAATTACGGGTGGCTGATCCGCTATCTGCATATGAACGGCGCATCGATGTTCTTCCTGATCGTTTATATTCATATGTTCAGAGGTCTTTACTACGGATCGTACAAGGCACCGCGCGAACTTTTATGGATGATCGGCGTGGCGATTATCCTGGTCATGATGATGACCGCGTTTATGGGTTACGTCTTGGTTTGGGGCCAAATGAGCTTCTGGGGCGCGACCGTGATCACCAACCTGTTCTCAGCCATTCCGCTGATCGGCGACTGGATCGTATCGTGGTTGTGGGGCGGTTTCGCGGTTGATAACGCAACATTGAACCGGTTCTTCTCGCTGCATTACCTGATGCCATTCGTTATTTTCGCGTTGGTCTTCGTCCATCTTTGGGCGTTGCACGTGCATCGGTCCTCCAACCCATTGGGCATCGATACCAAGACCGATGGTGACAGCATCCCGTTCCATCCATATTACACCATCAAGGATACGTTCGGATTGAGTGTATTCTTCCTGTTCTATCTTGGGTTCGTGTTCTTCGCGCCGGACTTCTACGGTGAGCCGGATAACTACATCGAAGCAAACCCGTTGGTTACGCCAGCCCACATCGTGCCAGAATGGTACCTATTGCCGTTCTACGCGATCTTGCGGGCTTTCACTGCGGACTTCTTCCTATATTGGCCGATTTCGTGGCTGATGTCGGCCAAACTGGCCGGCGTAATCGCCATGTTCCTGTCGATCCTGGTGTTGATGCTTCTACCGTGGCTGGATACATCGAAGGTTAGGAGCGGCAAATTCAGACCAATCTTCCCATACTTCTTCTGGATATTCATCGCCGATTGTATCTTCCTTGGATACATCGGCGCGACCACACCGGAAGGCTGGCGGATAATTGGTGGGCAGTTAGGCACAGCCTATTACTTCGGCCACTTCTTCGTCATCACACCGCTGTTGGGATGGCTCGAAACGCCGTTGCCGCTACCTGAAAGTATCAGTGCGGCGGTCACTAAAGAAGGGGGAGAAAGCTGATGCGTAAATTACTCCTAAGCGCCGCCGCCGCGATGATATTGTTCAGCGGCACTGCCTTTGCCTCCGGTGACACACCAAAGGCCCCGGCCCAGAAATGGTCCTTCAGTGGCATATTCGGCACCTACGACCGCGCCCAATTGCGGCGCGGGTTCCTAGTCTACAAGGACGTCTGTGCGGCCTGCCATTCTCTTGATCTGGTTGCGTACCGTAACCTGATGGATATTGGGTTTAGCGAAGCTGAGGTCAAAGCCATTGCGGCGGAGCAGGAATTCAGGGACGGCCCCAACGACGAAGGGGAAATGTTTGATCGCGCTGGTCGGCCTGCGGACCATTTTAAGGCTCCGTTTGAAAACGAAAACGCCGCTCGGGCTGGCAACAATGGCGCCAACCCTCCAGATCTTTCGCTGATGATTAAGGCCCGCTTGCGGGGACCTGACTACGTTCATGGGCTGTTGACCGGATATAAGGAAACCCCACCGAAAGGGGTGACGGTGCCGGAAGGGATGAGCTACAACACCTACTTCCCGGGTCATCAAATCGCCATGGCACCGCCACTGTCTGATGAAGCGGTGGAGTATAAGGACGGCACCAAGCCGACCCTTGATCAACATTCCCGGGATATTGTGACGTTCTTGGCCTGGACAGCGTCTCCGGAAATGGAGGTACGCAAGCGTATGGGCATCAAGGTCATGTTGTTCTTACTGGTGCTAACAGGAATGCTGTTTGCGCTGAAAAAGAGAATTTGGTCAGACCTGCATTGACCCTCCTGATATAGCGATTACCTTCGAAAGGGCCGCTGTTATCAGCGGCCCTTTCAGTATCATCCCTGGAAATAATCATAATGGCCCTGCACCGCGACAATCGTAATGTCCTCGTTCTAGCGACGAGTCAGGCGCTTTACATGACCGGCATGAGCATAAATGCGATTTTAACCGGTCTCGCAGGACTTATGCTGGCCACAGATAAGGTGCTCGCAACCCTACCGTTCACCGCGGTTATTATCGCCATGATGTTTACAACAGTCCCGGCTTCCTTGCTTATGAAACGTATAGGTCGGCGCTCTGGGTTTATACTTGGTGCCTTGATTGGCGTCATCGGTGGCTTGATTAGTGCGTACGGTATCTATGTTCAGGAATTCTGGTTTTTAGTTGCAGGCACATTCGTTTTCGGCATGTTTGGCGGGTTTGCCCAATATTTTAGATTTGCTGCTGCGGATACGGCCCGCCCTGAATTTAAAAGCAAAGCCATATCATTGGTCTTGGCCGGTGGCGTAATTGCCGCCATTGCCGGTCCTGAACTGGCTAAATGGGCAAACGGCCTGTTTGAGCCGATCCTCTTTTTAGGGGCCTACTTCGTGATTTCAGCCCTAGCGCTGATCTCTGCGCTGCTGCTGTGCTGGCTCGATATCCCCAAGCCATCGGCGGAAGAAAACAAAACGTCGGGTCGTCCGTTGTTGGAAATCATGCAACAGCCGACATTCATTGTTGCCGTTCTATGCGGCATGATCGGCTACAGCACGATGGCGTTGGTTATGACGGCTACCCCCCTGTTTATGCAGTTTTGTGGCTTCGGCGTCTCAGACACGGCCTTTATTATTCAATGGCACAGCCTCGGCATGTTCGCACCGGCATTTGTTACTGGTCATTTGATCCAGCGGTATGGTGTTTTAAATATTATTCTGATTGGTATCGTGTTACAGGCAGGTGCATTAATTCTTGCCGTTTCCGGCATCGCCATACACAACTTCTGGTTCGCCTTGGTCTCCGTTGGAATTGGTTGGAATTTCATCTTCGTCGGCGGCACAACCCTGTTGACGGAATGCTACTCCCCTGCAGAGCGGGCAAAGACCCAAGCCGTCAACGATCTAATTGTCTTTGGATCTGTGGCAATGGCGTCGCTGCTTTCAGGCGCGATTCTGCATCTGTTTAATTGGAACACGGTCATGGCCATCGCCGCACCGGCGTCATTGATCCTCGGCGTAGCCGTAATTTGGTTAAGAACCCAACGCCGCAGGGAAACGCTCGCGGCAGAAATGCCTTAGCAATTTTTTTGGGGCTACTTCTTGACGTCGTCCCCGTAAAACGTCGCCTTTAAAGCAGGGATCAAGTTATTGCGTTGTTCGTCCTCTGCCAACAGGTACACCACCGCCCAAATTGCCAAGGTAATTAAAGATAAGACCTGAACAACGCGGGTCAGCTTAGGCTTAATATTCTGCTCATATCGTTCTACCAAATCCATATGTTTTCGGTAGATATGATGCCGCAACATCAATGCGCCAATCGCCAATCCTAAAAATACGAAAAACCCTGAAGACATAAAACCTATGTTCCAACGCCTATTTAGGTGCGTCCGGGTAGAGCGCCCGCAAGCCTTGTTCGGAAGCGTCGCATACTCCCTGTTCGGTAATCAGCCCCGTCACCAATCGCCGAGGCGTAACGTCAAACGCATAGTTTGCCGCGTCGCTATTGTCTGGTGTAAGCGTGATCGTCTCAACTGTTCCATCCGACGTTCGTCCCGTCATTTCAGTGACCTCCGCCGCGTCGCGTTGTTCGATGGGGATTTCAGCAACCCCGTCCCGCAAAGTCCAATCGATGGTCGGTCCTGGTAGACCAACATAGAACGGCACGCCATTGTCTTTTGCAGCTAGGGCCTTCAAATAGGTGCCGATTTTATTACATACATCGCCGGTCCCGGTGGTGCGGTCTGTTCCGGTAATACATAGATCAACCATGCCATGCTGCATCAAATGGCCGCCGGCATTATCGACGATGACTGTATGGGGAACGCCATGTTGGCCAAGTTCCCAGGCGGTCAAACTCGCCCCTTGGTTTCGCGGCCGGGTTTCATCGACCCAAACATGCACCGGCACACCCGCGTCATGGGCCTTATAAATGGGTGCCAGCGCCGTGCCCCAATCAACGGTCGCTAACCAGCCTGCGTTACAATGGGTTAGGACGTTCACCTGTTCCGGCTTACCCTTTCGTTCCCAAGCCTCGCGAATGAGAGGCGCACCGTGATCACCAATGGAGCTACAAATTTGGACGTCTTCATCACAGATTTCAGCGGCGCGTTCATAGGCCGCGGCCCCCCGCTCTCCTGCCGTCAAAGGTGACAACAAATTGCGCATTTCATCCAATGCCCAGCGTAGGTTAACTGCGGTCGGTCGGGTTTCCATCAACTGACTATAAGCCGCTTCCAAGCTCGCATCCGATGCATCGGCCCGCATCGCCAACGCCATTCCATAGGCCGTCGTCGCTCCAATAAGGGGGGCCCCTCGGACCAGCATCGCCGCAATCGCGTGTGCCGCATCGTCGATTGTATCCAAGCGCGTCGTGACAAAGTCGTGCGGCAGCTTGGTCTGATCAATAATTTCTACCGCGCCCCCATCAGACGCGAGCCAGATGGTGCGATACGGTTTGCCGCCAACCTTCATCGATTTAAAACCCGCCCGGCAACTGCATCAAGTTTCTTAATGAGTTCTGGATCGCGTGCCTCCGGTGCCGTGATCAATGCATTTTCCAGCGCCGTGTGGCAGCCTTGGGGGCAGGGCTCGGTTCGTCCTGCCAAGGCTGGTGCGACTTGCTTAACCAGAGATCGAGCCTTGCCTGCGTTCTCCACCAAAACCTTAATGATGCTTTCAACAGTGACGTGATCGTGGTCGGGATGCCAGCAGTCAAAATCTGTGACCATGGCGACGGTGGCGTAACACATCTCGGCTTCGCGGGCGAGCTTGGCTTCCGGCATATTGGTCATGCCGATGACATCGCAGTTCCACGACCGATAAAGCTCAGACTCTGCTAACGTCGAAAACTGCGGCCCTTCCATAACAAGGTAGGTCCCGCCCCGCGCTACAGGAATATCGAGTTCGGTGGCCGCCGCCTCAAGCGCATCGCCAAGCCGTCCACAGACCGGGTGGCCGAGGCCCACATGCGCCACCAGTCCGGTGCTAAAAAAGCTTTTGGTCCGAGCGAAGGTACGGTCAATAAATTGATCGACGATCACGAACGTGCCCGGTGGCAGTTCCTCTTTCAAAGAGCCAACGGCACTCACCGAAATGATCTCGGTAACGCCTGCTCGTTTTAGGGCATCGATGTTCGCACAGAAGTTTAATTCACTCGGTGGAATACGGTGCCCGCGACCATGGCGGGGCAGGAACACGATTTGCTGTCCGTCCAATTCACCGAATAATAACTCATCCGACGGCTCGCCGAAGGAAGAAGTAACCTTCTCCCACCGGGTATTGCTCAGGCCATCGATCTCAGAGACACCGCTGCCGCCGATGATGCCGATAACATTAGAATCTGACATCTACAGATTTTCACCAAAGAAGGCGAGTGTCCGCTCCAGCGCCTGAACGTGGGCTGCTTCTTGGTAGCTGCCGCGATGATCGCAACTGAAACCATGCTGCGCATCGTCATAGACATAAGACGGTATATCCGGATACGCCGCTTGCACGCCTTCGACTTTCTCCATCGGAATGGAGGCGTCTTTTTCGCCGAAGTGAAGCAGTGTCGGAACCTTGGGATTTTCTTCGCGGAAGTCATAAATCTGACCGCCGTAATAACAGACTGCCGCATCGACATCAGACCGACACGCCGCCAGCCACGTCAATGAACCACCCCAGCAGTAGCCGACAATACCAACTTTGCCTTCGGCCCGAAGTACAGCCGCCGCCGCTTCGTTATCCAGCACGGCACTGTCCCAAGGGCAGTTCGCACGAAGTGCCATGCCTTGTTCCCGATCCGCCTGTTCGTAGCCCAGTTCGACGTTCTTTTCAGCCCGGTCAAATAAAGCCGGCGCAATCGCGGAATACCCTTCCGCTGCATAGCTGTCACAAAGTTCACGAATATGCGCATTCACGCCAAAGATTTCCTGAACTACAACAAGCCCAGCCTTCGCATCCCCAGATGGATCAGCCCGATAAGCATCCAGCGTATGACCATCAGATGCAGTAAGTTGGATATTTTGTCCCATGATATCGTTCTCCCTAAACAATTTAAGCCACGCCAGATTTCCCACCGACGCGCATTTGACAGTTGTTTTAAGATGTCTGAGCTGAAGTGACAAATTAAATTGCCTTCAGCCTCAGACCGAAGTATTTGAGAGGCTTATATATTATCGTTCACAACGATAAAATTTTCACAATTTATAGTTTGATCATTTTTTGCTAGACAGTCGGGTGTTAGGAAAATAGCATTCCATAATTTCACTGATACGTAGCTCGGTGAACACATTCAACTCTATCGATGAGGGCTAAAAAGTGACTAATCTCCGTCTTCAAGAGAAAAAATTGCGTCGTTTACTAAAATTGTTTGCGATTCTTTCGGTATTCGTTGTTAGCGCCTGTGCCAATTCAACTTATTATACCGCTGGCGAGTTAAAAGGGTTGGGCAATTCCTCGCGTGTTCTATTGATGCCAACCGATGTGCTGCTGAGCGAACAAACCGCCACAGGTATTCTCGTCCCGAATGCCAAATGGACAGCGGCGGCTGAAGGTTACATGAACGATAGCATTCGGGCCCTATTGACGAACCGCAATGCCGCCCTGGTTGAGAGTCATATCCAGGCTGGCGCGCCCGGTTCCAATCCTCGAATAGTACAAATTCTAAAATTGCATGGCGCGGTTGGGTCTTCGATTTTAGCGCATCAATACATCTCTCATTTAAAGCTCCCAAGCAAAAATGAAAAATTTGATTGGTCCTTGGGTCCCGAGGTACAGGCGCTACGTAAACGGTACAACACGGACTACGCCCTATTTATTTATGTGCGCGATTCATACGCTAGTGCTGGCCGAGTTGCCCTGGTTGTTGTCGGCGCTGTATTTGGTGTTTCCGTTCCTACTGGCGTACAGGCTGGGTTTGCTTCTCTTGTCGACCTACGGACAGGGAATGTCGTTTGGTTCAACAGATTGCTGAGAGGTGGTGGTGATTTACGAACCGCCGAAGCTGCGACGGATACTGTTTCGTTGCTTTTGAAGCAATTTCCAAAATGAAAAGTTTCAAACGTACTTTCGTTACCGGGCTGGTCCTGGTGTCGGTATCAGCCTGCATGATGAACCAATCCCATTATGAAGCAGGTCTAAAAGATACAGATAAAAATCTAGCGATTTCGTCGTCTCAAGGCGTGCGGGCATCAACGACAGGCCCACAACAAGGCAGTGATGAACTTGAAAAATCTTATGACCTTGCAAACTTGCGACCTGGCATTCGTCCGAGCCTAAATACCGACGAAGCCGGGATATGGATGCAGATGGATCGTGAAGAAGGGAAATCACGCAATGCCGGAAACATTGTCACCGACAAGGCATTGAATACTTACATCCAAGGCCTGGTTTGCAAATTGGCTGGAAAATTTTGCGGAAATACCCGCGTGTATGTCGCAAATGTTCCAGAATTTAATGCCTTCATGGCCCCCAACGGCATGATGCAAGTTTGGACGGGGCTTTTACTGCGTGCCCGAAACGAAGCCCAGTTGGCGACCGTGATCGGTCACGAAATGGGACATTTCCTGCGTCGGCATTCGTTGCAGAGAATGCGCGACACCATGAGAAAAGCCAATTTTGTCCTGTTTGTTCAAATCGCCTCAATTGCTGCTGGCGTTTCATTTGCGGGCGACATCGCTGCCCTTATTGCCAGTGGTAGTATCGCCTCTTTTAGTAGGGATAACGAACGCGAAGCCGATGGCTACGGTCTTAGATTTCTGCTTCAACATGGCTATGATGCTCGTGAGGCAGCAAAAATATGGGCACAACTGATCAAGGAAATTGAGGCAGATGAAGACCACGCACGTCCGTCACTATTTTTAGCCTCCCACCCACCGTCTGAAGAACGCACAGATATGTTGCGGCGGATCGCGGACCGTGAAATGGCAAAAACCAAGAATGCGGATACAGGTCGGGAAAGATACCTTGCAGTGCTGCTGCCCATTCGCGCCAAACTATTACGTGACGAATTAAATCAGCGACGCTATGCACAAACGGAAAACCTCATCGACCAACTCATTGTTGACGGGGCAAACATTGGTGAACTTTATTTTTACAAGGGCGAATTATACCGGCTACGGGCGGAATCAGATGACTTTGATAAAGCAATTAAAGCCTATCAAACCGCTTTAACTAAAAAAGCCTGGCCGCGTGAAATTTACCGGTCCATGGGACTCGTCCACTTAAAACAGAAAGCCCCTAAAAAAGCTATTGGAGCATTTTCTCAGTATCTTCGCATTAATCCAAATGCCGAAGATAAGGAAATTATCTTACAAATGATGAAAGCCGCAAAATGATCTTGAAATTAAAAAATCCCATTTTCGCCTTTTCACTTGTCGCACTTCTCGCTGGATGTGGGAAATTCGATCTTGTACCTGCGGGAAACGTGAGTGTCGAAGGGGGAATATCCGTAAATTCCGACATCGCGTGGAGCCGCTTAAAAACTGGGAAGTATGAGATTTGGACACTTGATGGAACCCGCCTCCAACAAATGTATTTCGCTGGCGGACTAGAAGAAGGGCGGCCAATATTTCATGGATTGCCATCGGGATCAGATGAAAAAATCCCCCGCTATTTCAAGAATATGAACCCCATTGAGCTAAAAGAATTATTTGAAGCCAGCTTAGTACGCACTAAAGCCGAAAAAGTGAAGGTGACATCCTTTAAGCCTGCCACGTTCGGAGCGGTCCCAGGTTACGATCTCAAATTTTCATACTCATTAAAAGAGGGGCTGGAAATGTTGGGAATTGGTGTTCTTGCGATCAAGGATGAAGAATTTTATATGGCGCTTTATGTGGGGAGTAAACTTTATCATTTTGATAGAAATGTTGCGAACGCACGCAAAATTTTACGGTCCATTTCATTCGCTAAATCCAAATCAGGTTGGAGTTTATTTTAAACATTAAACCTGAACAGCATCAGATCACCGTCATGAACCGTATAGTCACGGCCTTCTTGGCGCATTTTTCCGGCGTCTTTTGAGGCTTGTTCGCCACCCAGGGTGACGAAGTCGTCATAGGCGATGGTTTCGGCACAGATAAAGCCGCGTTCAAAATCACCGTGGATGGTGCCGGCCGCTTGCGGGGCCTTTTCACCGTCGGTTATGGTCCAGGCGCGGACTTCCTGGGGGCCTGCGGTAAAGAAGGTGATCAGGCCTAAAAGGCTGTAGCCGGCGCGGATAACCTGGGCGAGCCCGGTTTCTTCCAATCCCAGCGTTTCCAAGAACTCTGCCTTTTCGTCGGCATCATCCAATTGTGCCACTTCTTCTTCGATGCGGGCTGAAATGACCACGGTTTCGGCACCTTGATCGGCTGCCATGGCGGCGACTTTTTTTGTTAGCTCGTTGCCAGTGGCTGCTGAGTCTTCCTCCACATTGCAGACATATAAAATGGGTTTTGACGTCAGTAATTGCAGTCCCTTGAAAGCTTTTGCATCTTCATTGGAGACGTCCAGCATGCGAGCAGGCTTGCCCTCTTGAAGAAGCTCTAACGCGCGTTCGACCAAGGCCAGTTGCTGGATCGCATCTTTGTCGTTGCCACGTGACTTTTTAGTCAGCGGCGTCACGCGCTTTTCCAGGCTTTCCAGGTCAGCCAGCATAAGCTCTGTTTCGATGGTTTCCGCGTCCCGCAGTGGATCGATGCTGCCATCGACATGGGTAATGTTTTCGTCTTCAAAACAGCGGACGACTTGCAGGACCGCATCGACTTCGCGGATGTTGGCAAGGAATTGATTGCCCAGGCCCTCCCCCTTAGATGCACCGCGCACCAAACCCGCGATATCAACGAATTCCAACTGCGTCGGCACGACCTTCTTCGGGTTGGCAATCGCAGCGATGGTATCGAGCCTGGAATCCGGTATGCCGACCCGGCCTGTGTTGGGCTCGATCGTACAAAAAGGAAAGTTCTGGGCTTCTGCTGCGGCTGTTGCCGTGAGCGCATTAAATAGTGTCGATTTACCAACGTTCGGCAATCCGACGATCCCACAGTTAAAACCCATTAGTCGTCTTCCTTTTTATCGGGGGCTGGTTTATGGGTCTGAGGTTTCATCACCCGCGCAACCTCCGTCATAAAATTAGCGTCTTTGCCATTAATTACGGTATCGAAATGATCTGCAATTGCCTCTAATTCCGGTTCCAACCATTCCCCATCTGCCTTGGCGAAGTCTTTGAGCACATGGCCTGTCACCTTAGATTTATCACCAGGATGGCCGATGCCCAATCGAATGCGTCGATAGTCGGGTCCTATTTGAGCGTGGATACTGCGCAAGCCGTTGTGCCCGCCGTGCCCCCCACCCGATTTAACGCGAAGTTTTCCCGCCGCTAAATCAAGTTCATCGTGCAGGACAATGACGTCTTCAGGGGCAATTTTATAGAATTTAACCGCTTGAGCGACAGAACGACCGGATTCGTTCATGAAGGTCATGGGTTTTAGGGCCAAGACTTTCTGTGTGCCGACCTTGCCTTCTGCCAATTCGCCTTGGAACTTGGCCCGGAAAGCACCAAAGCCATGGCGGCGGACAATTTCGTCCACCGCCATGAATCCGATGTTGTGCCTGTTCTTGGAATACTGGCTTCCGGGATTTCCCAGGCCGACAATAAGCAACATGACGAACGGTCTCCCGCAAGAGTCCAAACTTGGGGCCACAAACTTGGGGCCACAAACTTGGGATCAGGCTTTATTCCTTGTCGTCCGAAGTTTCTTCGCCCTCGGTTGCACCCTCTTCGCCCTCTTCGCCTTCTTCGCCTTCCTCGCCTTCCTCGCCTTCTTCGGCTTCGTCTTCCTCGATCACAAGGATCGTCGGTGCCGCAATGGTAAGAATGGTGAAGTCACGGTCGGTAATGGTGGGCGTTACGCCATCCGGCAAGTCAACCGAACTGATATGCACACCATCGCCAATTTCGAGGCCCGCTAGATCAACCGTCAGAAAATCAGGAATATCGTCAGGCCGACACAATGCTTCGATCGTGTGACGAACAATATTAATGACGCCACCCGCCCGGAGGCCGGGGCAGTCTTCCTCATTATTAATTTGAACCCGAATTTCAACAGCCACCCGGGTGGTCGCGCTGAAACGCATAAAATCCACATGCAAGGGACGGTCTGTCACTGGATCCAATTGGATGTCACGGGGTAGAACCCTATGTATCTCTCCGTCCAAATTGACTTCGCAGACCCGGGCAAAGAAGCCTCGAACGTGAAGTTGCTGAGTCAATTCAATTGGATCCACTGAGATCATTTTGGGGTCTTCTTTATTACCGTAGATTACGGCAGGAACGCGACCTGCACGACGTGTTGCACGGGCTGCCCCCTTACCGGCCCGGTCACGCACTTCGGCGGCCATTGTTGATGCTTGAACCATCGATTTTACTCCTAATTCTCATTTCAAAAATACCGGCCTCCAGGGGTGCCGGCTGGTCGTCTTTACTCAATTTCAGCGCCAAATTGACGCAGAAGCTGGAGGTTATAGTTCAAATAAATTGGAAATGGAAGATTCTTCGCTAATTCTTCTCAGCGATTCGGCCATCAGCGGCGCCACGGTCAACTGTTCGACATTCTGAGATATCCGAACCGCTTCGGTCGCTTGGATCGTATCGGTGATAATGAGTTGCTTCATCGGCGACGATGATACCCGTGCAACGGCCCCACCAGATAACACCCCGTGGGTCGCATAGGCCGACACGGATGTGGCTCCTGCGTCCATCAGCGCGGCCGCAGCATTACACAGCGTTCCTGCCGAATCGACAATATCGTCAACCAGGATACAGGTCCGGTCTTTAACGTCACCAATGATGTTCATGACTTCGGAGACCCCGGCGCGTTCGCGTCGCTTATCAATGATTGCCAGCTCGGCGTTCAAAGGCTTGGCAAAGGCCCGCGCCCGAACAACACCGCCAACGTCCGGCGAAACAATCACAAGGTTTTCACCGTCGAAGCGCTGTTTAATGTCTTCAATAAAAACCAACGACCCATATAAATTATCCACGGGAATATCGAAAAAGCCCTGAATTTGGCCCGCGTGCAGGTCCATGGTTAGGACCCGGTCAGCACCAGCCTCCGTAATCAGGTTGGCTACCAACTTGGCTGAGATCGGCGTTCTAGGCCCAGACTTCCGGTCCTGACGCGCATATCCAAAATAAGGCACGACAGCTGTGACACGCCGGGCCGATCCGCGCCTGAGCGCATCAAGGCACACCAGCAGTTCCATCAGGTTATCGTTGGCAGGATAGGACGTGGACTGAATGACAAATACATCCTGGCCTCGAACATTTTCTTGAATTTCAACAAACACTTCCATGTCAGAAAACCTACGAACACTGGCTTTTGTCAAAGGAAGGTTGAGATATGCGGAAATCGCCTCGGCCATGGGACGATTACTATTACAAGTTAAAATCTTCATTTTTGAAGGTCTCTTTATCGTCCCAAATTTAATGACAACACCGCGACGCGGCGGAACTTACCAATAGGGGCTCGGACTGTAAACGTGATTCTCTAATATTACGATTT